>NZ_JBXXZH010000170.1:0-20980 GCF_059640475.1 Calothrix sp. CBUCES-K 9914 | reverse complement strand
CTTCCACTCCCACCCAACTGGACGGGGGTCGCGGCTGCGGGTATAACTGATAAACTCAAGGGTAGTTAGATTTTGACGCTCCTTTAAGAGAGTTTTAGCATTTAAGCCCAGGCGCTTTGCTAAGTTTTCATGTGTAAATGACCCTAGTTCAAGGGTTGGTTGGTGGTGAGGATTGTACGAACTAGGACGACGTTGATTATAGTTACCTTTGTTGGTGGCGCCTGTGCGGGCAAGTTGTTCGAGAGCTTTTGTCATTGCGTCCAGCTTCAAAGTAAATTGTGATTCGATTTTATTTAGATGCTCCTCTAACATCTCAACAGATTTACTACTTGGCGCCAAATCGATATCCGAATTGCTATCAAACTCGGTAATTACATCCTCTAACACTTGTAGTAACGCTATTGTGTGTCCTTCTCGATGTAGTCTCGATAGTTCCCTTACTGCAGGAATTAGTACAGTAGGAACTCGAATCATCTCACTTGTAGGTGCTTTCTGGTTGTCCATGATATCGATTGTGATATCTACATTGCTGATCTTAAGGTTTATTGGCACTCAAGCTAAATACAGCCCTTAGAGGTAATTGTAGTACATGAATACGATTACATGTGTTGGTGCTGTTTTTATGACACAGTTGGGGTACTTGGGAGTCGGCGCCTGTTTACTACTCTAAAAATTTAAAAATTTAAGATAGTAACTATTTATAGAAGCGGCGCCCTCCTAAAATCCTTCAATTGGGGAAGTAGTGTCAATGCAAACGCCAGGGTCGGAGATTACCGCGCTTGAGTTTTATGGAGCTGCCTGTGGAGGTTCGCGCCTTTGATATCTCCCCACCTTTGGCACAAAAAACGAGTGATTTTTTTGCATATGTAAGTTTTGATTTTTAATTTTGGCGATTGCATTATTTTTTTCACTTTTTTTAAAAAAAGGTGGGGAGGTGGGGACAGATTGCTTAAAGCGCTTATGTAGTAATAGTTTTGGGGTGTCCCCACCTGCGTCCCCACCTCATAAAAATATTGCAACTCGACCAAGTTGCCCCTATACAACCGTCAATATTTACGGCATCTCTAATATTTTTGTGCTTTACTCACTGGTAAAAACAGAGGTGGGGACAGGGGTGGGGACAAAGGTGGGGACAGGCTTAAACCCTTGCTACGAATAGATTTAAGATGATTTGTCCCCACCTCCCCACCTAAATACGGAATTTTGTGATTTTTTTTGATATGTAGGTTTTAATTTTTAATTTCGGCGCCTGCGTTATTTTTTAACTCTTTTTTGAAAAAGGTGGGGACAAATTCCCAAAACTCCTTGTATAGCAACAGTTTTGGGTGTCCCCACCTTAATTTTTACCCAACAGGCGCCTCGATAGCAGCTGCGTCACCCACATCTGGTTTGACCCAGCATTTTTTACTTTGAGCGTTGCGTTTCTCTATGCGTTTCCAACCCATGCGCTTAAGGATGTCAGCTACCCGCATCTGTTCAGCTTTCTTCTGCTGCCCAATTTCAATGTTTAAACAGTTCAGCATAATGTCAGAGACTGTTACTTCTGACCTTTGTGCTACATATGGTTCAATGTAATCTTCCCAAGAGTCGCTAACTTCAAAGGGTTTCATCAATTCAGCATGTCTAATTTTCTCGTCGTCCTCCAAATACCATTTATGACCTTGATGGTAAAGATGAACCGCTGCTGCCCAAATTTCATCCCGGTGTGAGCTAACCCAATCAATATCTATTCTTTCAGTTCCAAGGGAAACACACCAATAGCGACGGTTGCCAGTTGGGTCAGTTAGAAATTCGTCTTTGTTAGTGGAACCACAAGTAACAAATTGACGGGGGAAATCTTCTACTCCCTTACCATATGGAACACGAAACTTGTCCACTTTGACAGATAGAGATTTTTTTAAATCTGAAGCATCACGCTTACTTAAAAACCTATCAACCTCTGCAAGCTCATTAATCCAAGCATTATGTAATTGCATGATTGAGTCTTTATCATTACCTGTTCCTTCACAACTATCTGAGAACCATTCCCCTCCAAGTGCTGCAAAGAAAGTGGATTTTAAAGCTGATTGTTTGCCGTGTAAAATTAACACATCGTCCATTTTACAACCTGGCTCCATGATTCGCGCAACAGCCCCAATTAGCCATTTCTTGACCATTATGTCATAAAGAGGTTCTGTTGTCTTGAAAAGGTTTGTTGATAGTTTTTCTATTATTTGAGTGTCAGAATTAGTACTAACAACTTCATTTAAATAATCTCTGACTGGATGGTAGGTATTCTCTCTAGCTAGAGAGTAAACTATTAATTTGGTGTCTTTCTCTGAAAATTTTATTCCACAATCTGTAGCAATTTTATCTACTAAAGTGTCTATGATAACTGGTTGACCTTTAATTTGAACACTCAAAGAAAGTTCATTCCACCGCAATCCATCACCATAAACATTTCTAATAGCTTCCTTGCGCGCGTTGTGGATTAACGTCTTTTTCTTATCCACAGCTAGTAAATCATCTCGTTCTGGGTTTTTTTCTAATTTCTCTTGTATTTTGTCTCGTTCCCAATCTTTCTCAAGCTTCTTCCTCCATTCATCAATAGTTAAAGCATTGGCAACCAGTTTATTAAATTCATTTTCTCCATGCTGGAATATAAAGTCATCCATACCTTTGGCGCCTCCCTCTGGCAGTACTACTACCATTACCTTAGCCCCTTTGTTGGAGATGTCTATACTCATCTTGAGTAAAGCTTGCTGTACCTGGTACTTCGTCATTACATCGTTGTCAAAGCACAAATAAACGGTTCGTCCGAACTTACAGAAAACCTCTAAATTCCGATGTAACCGTCCCAGCTTCCGACAGGTAGTTACGCCAGGGATACTAAGACAAGCCAACAATATTGATAATGCCGCTGCTGCTTTTTTGGCGCCTTCGGTAACAAAAAGTGGGATAGCAACATCTTTTAACACTTTCGCCCAATATTCAGGGTCATCAGTTTCTAAAAACAACGGCGCCGTATCATACCCGGTGGCGCCGACATATTTCTGAACTTTACCATCCTCCCCAACCGGGGGATTATCAGGTTTAACTTGCACACCATCCTCGGTTCGTTCCCAACCCAACGGGTCTAGTCCTGTTACCTCCCAGCATGGTACAAGGTCATCACTATGTTTCCACCTACGCTTGTTGTTCCGGTTTAGTACTCGATCAACCTCGCGTGAATCATGAATGGTACGAAAGTTTTTCTCTATTATTGATGGCTTAATAGCACTGCCCAAGAATTCTTCCCAATGGTGAGGGTCTATATTGTTAGGGCGGGTTGCCAAACTTTCTTGAGTCGCTATGGTTTCTCTTGTTTTCACCGTCTTCACTCCAAAAATCTAAAACTGCTTGATTTTTGGGAGGATTCCTGTCTCAATTAATGTACAAATATGTCTCATGGGAACGTAGAAGAAGGCGCCCAACAAGGTACAATAAAATTAGGACAAGACATCAAATACAGCATTTGGAAAAGCTCCTTTGACGCGCACTTTGTCGCCAAACTCCGTTCGTCTAGGAACTCAATGATGTATTGTCCCCCCTTTTTTAACTAAAACTATTTGATTGTCCAATCTCTAATTAATCAAAGTGACGCGCACTCTTTGAATGCGCTCGGCATCAAACTATTTTACGTCTTAATTGCACACAACATTTTTTCCAAATAAATATTGCTTTCTTTACTCGTTTTTACTCTGTCTTGTAATTGCATGTTCTTCTGTTCTACTCCAAAGTAAAAATAAACTTTGGAGGGGTTTCCACGTCTTTAAGCTGCAAACGGCGCCTTCTATTTTAGTTACTTAGTACTAACTAGTTAACAGTTAATAGTACTGGTAGGCAAGAAAAGTAACCAATATAAAATCTGCCACATCTCTTTAACACTTTTGGGTGTAAAATGGTTGTAGCAAGGCGTATTGAAGCAGCTTTTGTGATAAGAACTTGACGTTGACCTCTCACAGTATGGCGTTTTGTTCTTAAGGTGCGCTTTAAAACCCCTGTCCAGTTTATTTAATTGAATAACCTAGTCTTAACTCGCGAGCGTTTGTGTTCTAGAGTGAAGGCTAGCTCGGCGCCACAGTGCTATTTGCGCTGTTTTACCGCAAATAGTCTGTAGCGCCTAGGTTTCATCTTACTACTAATACAACAACTTAGTAACACACCCAAAATCCCCTTTTTTGTTAACAAACGTAAACATTTCTACAGTGAAGCGAAAATTGAATATCAAAAACAGAGGTAGCAACGTCTTTTTGGCTACCTATTTTTGTATCAAGATTCAACGACAAAATTTTGGCTTCATGGTTTACAGCGCACAATTTAAAGTGCGGTGTTCCTGGAGCGTCAATACGCATTCTACTTCTTTAGATAGATTTTGGCTACAGTAAAGCAAGAAAAAATACTTATTTCTACCCTGGCGTTTTATGTTGTCTCTGAGTTAAGCAAAAAAATTCCTAGGGGAAACCGATTTCTGAAATATTGCCCCAAACCATTACAGATGGAGTGGTTCAAGAAAATAAAATACTAATACCTATGTTCTAAGACGGTAGTACAATGTGAACCACGGTTCACATTTGTCTGCATTTTAAACTATCGATGGTATCCATATTAAATATATATAGTCTCAGGTTGAAGTTAATACGTATAAAATTATCCTAGAGTTAATATTTGCTTTGATATGCTTACTACTAATTCTTTAATTTGTAACCATTGGCGCCCAAGTAAAACTTCTGTTAAATTCTTACCTACATGCACAGGGACGATGTATTCTTGTCCATCAAGTTTTATTTTCCCTAAGTAGATATCAAATGATGAAGTACCTTGTGCAGTTGTCATATCTTTTTTGCCAATTTTTAACCAACCAAAACCATTTATGTCTTGGTCGTTTATAGCCAGCCACGCACGCTCAACCGGTGTCGAACATAGATTCTATTTCTAGCCCTGAACCGTCCGATGCAATTAATTCTATTTCAAATAACAAGGCATCCTCAACACCAAAAGTCCCATTTATCATATCGTTCCGCACACACCTGTTTCGTTGATACGGAAAGTATACAACTCTCTTGAAGGATATTTTTCGCGCGCTTCTAAGGCGCCTTTAATATCATCTTGATTAATAAAATATTCGCCGCTGTCGGGTTCAATTGTTATATACCAGTTGTAATGAGTTTCTATTAATTCTGGCTTGAGTCTTTCAAAAATAGGCAGACAGCGCGCTCTAAAAGCTTCACGTTCGGTTTGGCGTTGCTCTTTCTGTTCCTCAGTCCACTGTATTTCTGGAAATATACGTCCTCTACGGAGCTGCTTTGTTGGTTTTGTTTCGGTCATGGCGCCTCATAAGAGTGAGCGATTTAGGTAATATCTATATATTAGAGCCTATAAACATCGTTCTTAAAATGCAATATTAACGGTAGCGTGGATACCATTGTTATATTCAGTAGAGAGCATCAATATCGATAACAGTACTAGTAACACTGTTATCGATACGAGTTTGTACTTGATAAATCCTATAAACGTAATAGGAAACTGAAACTACTCACAACAAGTACTTCTAGTTGCTACTATTACGTCGGTAGATAATAATAACGCTCAACACGCTAATTACGCCTACTGCGACGGCGCCGGATGCAAGTATGGAAGCAATTAAACTACTTTTAAGCATCGCTAGGGGAACAGCGATGCAGCCCAGCGCGAGAATAACGGCAACAGGCAATCCACCTTCTCGTAGGATTGGTGATACTGTTTTAAAGAACTGTTGTATGGGATTTAGTTCTAACTCTAATGGATTATTAGAGGTGTCTTCGGGCGTTAAATCAGTGGGTAAGTCACTATTTTGTTCATCCGAGTCTTTAGGAAAAACCATAATCTCACGGCAAGAATGCAAATTATCGTCATTCTCCGATTCGATGGTTGTAATGTCATCATTCATAAGACAAAAACCTCTTTATTTGATTGAGTCAGTTTTTCTCAAGGCTGCCAACCTGACTGAGATACATACATTCTAAGCACAAGAATTAGTAATTTGCTACAAGAATATGCCAGTTTGAGAAAAGTTTTTTATCTGAACAGATAAAAATCTGTCAATGAGCTAGATATTGATTTTTAGACCCATAAATGAACTAAGGCGATTAGATTTTGATGGGCTATCAATAGGGCGGAAAGAGCTTATTTATATAGACTTTAACTGCAATAACTCAGTCAGGTTGGCAATTGACTCAATCACAGAGGTCTAAGCTCTTCCCTTATTTTTATATTAACTTAATTACCACATTTGAACCAACTGAAAAGACAAATATAATACATTTCTTAGGGTAAGTAGGTTGTATTGCTCTTGTAATACGTACTGTCAGAATTACGTGTATCGCAGTATTCAGCAGGCAGATATCCAGTAGTATTAAACAGATTTTATCAAACAACACTACAGCAATATTTATGTTTACTCAGTTTTATTACACGCAAGCCGTTACGTAGTTATTCTTATGACAATTGTAGTGATGAGTGATTTATACATTAGCGCTTTTCACTTTAACAGGTCAAGCAAAGCTCATTCATAGACTAATACCTTATTCCGTTTCAGAAGAAAATAATTTCTCTAATACCTCGTAGCATTACTTAAAATCTATGTATCCAAACCCAATGTATAATTACGAACAATTACTAATGACGGCTTTAAAATTTAAACGTTTATAATGACATGACAAGAACAACTCACAAACTCTCCGATGAGGGATTACAAGAAGTTGAACGCAAAAGAAAATTAAAGGGATGGGGAAGAACATCCGAGGAATGGGCTAGATTAGGCATGAGTTCAGAATCTACATTAAAACGATTTTTAAAGGGAGAAACAATTTCTACCGAACATTTTATTGCTTTGTGTAAAGCGGTAGGGATAGAGCTTTGGCAGGAACTAGTTGACTGGCCGGATTCAGAGATGGATAGCACTAGAGTTATTAAGCTGGAGAAACAAGAATCTGAATCTGAAAACTTAATAGGCGATAATTCTACTAAGAACGAAAATTCGATTGGCAAATATGGGCTTGCCGTAACCGGAATTTTTAGCGCAGACAAAAAGCTTGAAATTGAGACGGCATTACAAGCTGTTAAGAACTTACTACTAAGCTGCCAAATCGTTATTCAGCCACAAAAAGATGATTAATTATTATCTAATAATTAATTTTAATACTTAGCTATATAATTTATCAGTGTGTTTTTAAATACTACCATTAACCTAAATAATACTTATCAAATTGTAATATTAGTGGCGGCTTGCGTTCCTGAATAGTTTAACTTACGCATTCTATATTTATCGGGGTTTACTATATGTAGTTCAGATACAGTTCAAAACATAGAGCCAGTTTTTTGTAGCTATGGCGCCCATTGTTCTTCTTTATCGCGCGTTAGTAGCGCGAGAAGGCACTTCAATTTTACAAATAAACTACTTCGAGTGCGGTTAAACTAATCACCACTGGCGCCCAATAAATTCACATGTTACAAACTATCAAGCGTAGTCTATACAAGCATTTACGCTTATAAGTGTAATTATTCTCATGGTCAAACCTTAAGTAATTTGCTATAAAATATACAGCTAATATGTATCATCCTCTTACCGAATGCCACAGCCGACTTCGCCTAATTTTGGATTCCTCGCGCAGCATGATCAGCAGCTAGCGCAGTTAGGCGCCTTGGCAGAAAGATATTTTGCGGATGACCCGAACACCTGTTTATTGAAGCTGCGGCAGTATGGTGAGTACCTGCTACGCCTGATGGCTGCTAGGGTTGGGATGTATGATGTTGATGATGAGCGACAAATTGATCTGATGCGGCGCCTTCGGGATGAGGGTGTATTAAAGCCTAAAGTTTACGATTTATTTGATGAGTTACGACGCGCGGGCAATGATGCAAATCATGCGTTTGGTGGTAATCAACGTGTAGCACTGAGTAATTTAAAACATGCTCGCTCGTTAGGTATTTGGTATTACCGCATTGTTACTAAAGATAGCGAGTTTTATCCCGGCGCCTTTGTTCCACCACTTAAACCCAAGCAGGATAATCAAGCTTTATTAGAAGAATTAGCAACGCTACGTAGTGAATTAAAAGCAACTCGTACAGAAAAAGAGTTGGCGCAGATACTGTTACAGCAGGAAGCACAGTTAAGGATATCAGCAGAAGAATTAGCGCGCGGGCTATCTGAGAGTAAGCAACAATTAGAATCTTTGCAAGCGGCTGCACAAACTGAGTCCAAGCAAACTATTCAAGAGACAATTACAAGAGCGCAGGTTGCAGGGGATAATATTGACCTGGATGAGCGGGAAACTCGGCGCCTCATCGATGTGCAGTTACGACAAGCTGGGTGGGAGGCAGATTCGGAAAATATTACCTATGGTAAGGGTGTTCGCCCAACTAAGGGTAAAAATCTTGCTATTGCTGAAGTTCCTACAAGTGATGGTCGTGCTGACTATATATTGTGTGTAGGTTTGCAGGTAGTGGCAGTCGTAGAAGCGAAACGTCAAAGTACTGATGTATATGGCGCCATTGATCAAGCGAAGCGTTACAGTCGCGGTTACATAGTTAAAGGTAATGAGACTTTACCCGGTAGTCCTTGGGGTGAATATAGAGTTCCGTTTACGTTTGCGACAAATGGGCGCCCGTTTTTAAGACAGTTGGAAACTAAGAGTGGGATATGGTTTTGTGATGTACGCAACGCTAGTAACATTCGTCGTTCTCTGAGTACTTGGTATTCTCCACAGGGTTTACAAGATTTGTTGGCTATAGATAATGAAGCTGCACACCAGAAGTTACAAGCAGAAGGGTTTAATTATAATTTGACGCTGCGTGACTACCAAATTCAGGCTATACAAAGAGTAGAAGCTGCATTGTCAGATGGCGCCAGAGAAATATTAATTGCAATGGCGACCGGGACGGGTAAAACTAAAACTACTATTGCACTGGTTTATAGACTTCTTAAAGCAAAACGTTTCCGTCGTGTTTTATTCTTAGTTGACCGCACTGCTTTAGGTGAACAAACATCGAATGCTTTCAAAGAAACTCGGATAGAGAATTTACAAACCTTTGCTGATATATTTGATATCAAAGATTTAGAGGATGTGGCGCCGGACAGGGATACAAAAGTTCACATCTCCACAGTACAAGCATTTGTTAAACGGATTTTATATCCTAGTGATGACAGTTCCATACCTACGGTTGACCAATATGATTGTATAGTAGTTGACGAGTGTCACCGAGGTTACTTACTCGATAAAGAGCTTAGTGATAAGGAATTAGAGTTTAGAGATTTTAATGATTATGTATCAAAGTATCGTAGAGTGTTAGACCATTTTGATGCTGTCAAGATTGGTTTAACAGCTACACCCGCACTGCATACAACAGAGATATTTGGTACACCTGTATTTACATATAGCTACAGAGAAGCTGTTTTAGATGGTTGGTTAATAGACTATGAACCACCATATAGAATTATTACTGCATTGTCTGAAGATGGTATTGTTTGGAAACCTGGGGAGGAAATGGAATATTTTGACCCCCTAACAGGTACTATCGATACTGTTAATGCACCAGATGAAATTAAAGTTGATGTTGAACAATTTAATAGACAAGTTTTAACTGAGGAATTTAACCGGGTGGTGTGCGAACAGTTAGCAGATTATATCGACCCTGAAGAGAAAACATTAATATTCTGTGTTAAGAATGACCATGCGGATACTGTTGTTAATTTACTCAAATTAGCACTACAAAAGAAGTATGGCAGCGTTGAAGATGATGCAGTTGTTAAAATAACAGGCGCCTCAGATAATCCACTACAATTAATTAGACGCTTCAAGAACGAACAAAATCCTAAAATAGCGGTTACTGTAGATTTACTCACCACCGGAATAGATGTTCCAGCTATATGTAATTTAGTCTTTATTCGTCGTGTAAACTCTCGGATATTGTACGAACAGATGTTAGGAAGAGCTACACGACGATGTGATGAAATAGGTAAGGAAGTATTTAGGATATATGATGCAGTTAATCTCTACGATGCTATAAAAGATTTTTCAACAATGAAACCAGTTGCGGTAAGACCGAAGGTTAGTTTTGCCCAGTTGGTAGAAGAAGTTATTACTGTGGAAGATACTAATACTGTTATTGACCAGCTTATATCTAAACTGCGGCGCCGTATTAATTCTAACCTCACCACGCCAGTTCGCTCAACGGGGGGAACCCCCGCACGCGACTGGCTCCCCGACCCCTCTCCTGTAAAGAGAGGGGAGGAAGAGAGGTCAAAGGTTGGTGAGAAAGGTGGAACATACCAAGTTAATAATCAAAACATTCAACAACGAATTGAGATTTTCTCTGGAATGCAATTAGAAGAAATGATAAATTACTGGCGCCAGTCTTCACCGCAGGAACTTAAACAATGGTTTGAGCAGCGTAAAAATATTGCTCAAATATTAGATGCCAAGGATGGAGGTAGAAAACCTGTACTCATATCTCGACATGCTGATGAGATAAGAAGAGTAGAAAGAGGTTATGGTGGCGCCCAGAAACCCGAAGATTATCTAGACAGCTTTACAGCATTCCTGCGGGATAATCTTAATAAAATACCTGCTTTGATAGTAGTTACTCAGCGTCCGCGCGAACTTACCAAAGCACAACTTAAAGAACTACTCATATTATTAGATGCCTCTGGTTACACCGAGCGTAACTTACAAACAGCTTGGCGAGAAAAGACCAACGAGGATATTGCAGCAAGTATTATTGGCTTTATTCGTAAAGCTGCACTGGGTGATGCATTAGTACCCTACTCAGAACGGGTGGATAAGGCGATGAGGAAGATTATGGGGATGCAAAGTTGGGCGCCTATGCAGCGTAAATGGTTGGATAGGATAGGTCAACAGTTGAAGAAAGAAACTATTGTTGATAGGGAAGCACTTGACCAAGGGGAGTTTAAAAATCAAGGTGGTGGTTTCCAACGGTTGAATAAGACGTTTGGTGGGGAGTTGGAGAATATATTGGTGCAGATAAATGATGAGTTGTGGAAAGATGTTGGGTGATTGTATGTTTGTGTTGAGGGCGCAATCAGACTCTTAAGCTTAACCCGGTAATAGTTTCAATTGTTTTCATACCCTTTATGCGGTAAAAATTGTGATGAGGGAGTGATGGTTAGAGAAGGTTTTGGGTTAGCTTTACCCATAGAGTCCATTAACCCCAAGAAGGTTACTTCCAAAATTATCACGGCAGCTTATTTAAAATTTCACATAGTTCTTCTTTTTTCTGTTTGGTGTGTTGAACGCTAACTAAAGTTGTCAGTATCCCACCTGATGTTGTCAAACTAGCTTCAGATATT
The DNA here is from genome assembly GCF_059640475.1 of Calothrix sp. CBUCES-K 9914. Lineage (NCBI taxonomy): Bacteria > Bacillati > Cyanobacteriota > Cyanophyceae > Nostocales > Calotrichaceae > Calothrix > Calothrix sp. CBUCES-K 9914. Next base: position 9,615 of record NZ_JBXXZH010000170.1, on the reverse strand, counting down.
TTCTTAGAATAGAATAACCCAACGCCAAATAAGGTCATTAAAGCTGATGTCGCAGTAATACCTAAAGCAAGGTTGTAGCTTTTACGTGTTTGTCGTAATAATTCACGGAGTATGTCTTCTTTAATATCGCTGTAGTCGTTTTTATTTTGGGGCTTGACGAAAAACTTAAATAGCATTGTTGTTCTCCGAAATGCTGTGCTGTTGGTTGTGATATTGGTATCCTATCCAGACGGTAAAATACATACCAGGGCAATAAGGTTTTGTTTGTGTCAAGTCTTTGCCCTATTGACTGTATGGTAATTTAGGGCAGATAGGGAAGTAAAGAAAACCTATCTGCCCTAGTTCTGGAAACTACAGATTCGTTATTGTTTATATACAAGTATCAATGACTTAGTGACAGCAATGCGTGAATCACATAAAGTGCGAGCGAGCGACGCAGGTAAAACCAGACTCCGACAAGCTATCAAGGACAACAGCCTAACTCAGCAAAAACTAGCCGACCTAGCAAATGTATCTGTAGATACAATTAAAAGGCTACTTGATACCAAAGATTGCCCAAATGGGGTTGAGCGATGGGCAGTTAATAATATCGCGAAAGTTCTACATATCAAACCTACAGACATAGTTGATGATAAAGACTGGTATCCTCAACGTCAGTTGCCATTAGAGTTTGAACAACTAATTAACGAAAAAACACAATTATTTTGTGGACGTGGGTTTGTATTTGATGCGATTAGTGATTTCTTACAAAATAACCCAAATGGCTATTTCACAATTCTTGGTGATGCGGGGATGGGGAAAAGCTCTATTGCAGCAAAGTATGTATTAGATAATCCAGAAACTATTTGCTTTTTTAATATTCGTGCGGTTGGAATGAACCGTCCCGAATTATTTCTGAAGAAAATTCGCCAGCAATTAGTTGTCCGTTTCCAATTACAAGATGTAGATGATGCGGATTTATCAACTTTGCTGATTAAAGCTGAGGGAAAATTATCTGAGGGAGAACGTTTGGTAATAGTTATTGATGCATTAGATGAAGTTGACCAAGAAGCGGCAGGAAATCTTTTATATTTACCAGAGATTCTTCCAAATCGAGTTTATTTTATCCTCACGAGAAGACCTTACAACCAAAATGATAAAAGGTTGATTTTTTCACCTAGTGTACCTAATCAAGAATTTGACTTAAGAGATAAATATAGGCAAAGTAATGAAGATGCTAAAGAATATATTTGGCTATTCATCCAAGATGATAGATATCAAAAAACTGTGAGTCGTTGGATTCGACACGAGCATCTTTTAGATGAAGATTTTGTCGAAGAATTAGCTGCTAAAAGTGAAAATAACTTTATGTATTTGCGCTGTATTTTACCAGCAATTGCCGATGGTTTTTACGATGATAAAGCATTTCATGAATTACCAGTAGGTTTACAAGGATATTACGAAAACCACTGGCATATTATGGGTATGACTGCTAAACCTTTACCAAAAAATAAAATCAAAATTGTTTATGTGATGTGTGCCTTACGTAGCGCAGCTTCTCGTGAGGTGATTGCAAAATACTCCAAGCAGAGTGAATTGAATGTGCAGGAAGTTCTTGATGGGTGGGCACAGCTGTTACAGAAGCAGGAAAGCTATCAACCATCACGTTATCGCTTTTATCACGAAAGTTTTCGAGATTTTTTGCACCGTCGGGATATTGTCCAAGCAGCAGGAATAAATTTGCCAGATATTAGTGCTGAAGTTGCCAAGAATATGACAGAGGGACTTATTTTATGAGTAATATTCGTACTTGGTTAGCAGAGAAGTCACCAGAAGAAATAGAGCTTTTTTTGGGTGAAGTCCCGCGTTTGTGGCTGGAAAGTGGGCAATTTCAAAAATTTTGTTCTTTGTTGACGGATTATGACTTTATTGAAGCAAAGATTAATCATACTAATTTTGGGGTGCAATTGCTCATTGAGGATTATAATTTAATAGATGATTTAATCTTTTTAAGATATAAGCATTATGATATAAAAATTGTAAATTCACTGAAGTTAATTCGGGGAGCTTTACAGCTTTCTACACATATTTTAAATAAAGATACAAAGCAGTTATCTGTACAATTATCAGGACGCTTACTAAATTGTGATGCGCCAAAGATTCAGGAATTGTTAGAACAAATATTGCAAAGTAATAGTATCTGTCTGCGTAGCTTAATACCTAGCTTGACTCCTCCAGGCAGCATTTTAGTTCGTACTCTTAGTGGTCATTGTAGTTCTATAAATTCTGTTGCTATCACATATGACAATAAATATGTAATTTCTGCTTCTGATGACACTACACTGATAGTTTGGGATTTCCATTCTGGAAGAGAATTGTTAAAACTCAGTGGTCATACCGCTTCAGTTAATGCAGTTGTTATAACACCAGATAATAAATACATTCTGTCTGGTTCTAGCGACAAGACCATAAAAATTTGGGATTTTACAACAGGTAAGTTAGTAGTTACCCTAACTGGTCATAATGATTCTGTAAATACTGTTATTGTTACATCTGATGGAAGACAACTTATTTCTGCTGCATCTGACAACGTAATCAAAGTATGGAATCTGGAAAAATTGAATGAAGAATATAGCTTTACAGCTAATGGAGACTCTGTAAATGCTGTTACTGTAACCCCAAATAACGAATACATCATTTTTCATTCCAATTATTTAGAAAATTTAGATTGTCGAACAAAAATAAGCCACGATTATTTGAACTCATATAATCTGAATACTGGAAAATTTAAGAAAATTTTAATAAACATGTGCCTCAATCAAAGTTTTAGCCAATCAATAGCTATTACTCCTGATAAATTAAAGGCAATTTCTGGCTCATCTAATAAGATTGTTATCAGAAATATAGAAACTGGCGAGGAATTTTTTCAATTAATTGGACACAGTGATGTAGTGAAAACAATCGCAGTCACGTCGAACGGTAATTACGTAATTTCCGGAGCCTCAGATAAAATGATTAGAGTTTGGAATTTAAAAACGAAAAAACATGTAACACTACGAGGACATAGTGAAATTGTTAATGCGGTCACACTTACTTCTGATAATAAATATTTAGTGTCTGCTTCTAATGATAAAACTGTCAAAATTTGGAATCTTGAAAGTGAAGAAAATATTTCTATTACAGACACAAGTCAAATAGCATTCAAACCAAAACAAACATCTTTTTTTCATGCTAAAGCAGTCATATCAATTGGGATATCTTTAGACGGAAGGCAAGTTGTTTCAATTTCTGAAGATGAAAATATTAAAGTTTGGAGTCTTAAAAAGTATTATTTGACGCAAGATTACTTTTTACCAAAAGAAAAATTTGTTTTCCCTTGGAATCAAAGAAATAAGAGTGAAACTGCCAATATTATCATTACTACAGATTGTAAATGGGCAGTTAGCAGAGTAAGAAAACATGCAATAAAAGCTTTTAATATACAAACAAAAAAAACTCTTTTTTTCAGAACATCATTAGGTTACATGTATGATTTTTTACGGTTTTTAGTGTACTTTTTTTTATTAATAAATTTATTGCGCTTTCCATTCATCATATATTTGATTATAGAAAATATTATTTTGGACTTATTCAATTTTAATTTTAGTTCATTAGGACTCCTTGTTATTTTGATTATAGACTGTATTGTAAATATGCTTATTATTATATTTGTTTTGATAATAATTAATGAGTTAGAAAACAAAAAATTTAATTTTAGTAAATTAACTACATGTTTGACTAAAAAAAATAAATATTACTTGATTGATGAAACTAAAAGTAAAATATTGAAATTTTGGAATATTAGAAAACCTAAAAAAATGTTTATTACTCAAGATTATGATAATCTTGTGAATTTTATAAATCCTAAAATCAACATAGAAAATACTAATATTTTAGATAATGAATTATTAAATTCTTTAGTCATAGCCCCAGGTGTGAAACATGCAATTTCTATTTCGAGAGACAACAACCTAAAAATTTGGGATTCACAAAGCTGGCGAGAAATTTGCAGTTTCACAGGAGATAGTAAAATCACATGTTGTGCTATTGCTCCAGACGGCACGACAATTGTTGCAGGAGACGAATCCGGACGTATACATTTCCTCCGTTTACAAGGTGTTGAGATTCAGCCATGAACGCCCTATCTCAATTACATTCGCAATTCCAAAAAATCATTGAACAAAAAAGCAAAAATTTTAATAACTGCGAATTTATATTTACGAGAATAAACGATTTCCTCCACAAGTGCGATTACGGCTATTTAACTATTGTTGGCGCTCCTGGTAGCGGTAAAAGTACTATCCTCGCTAAATTTGTAAGTTCCAATCTCCATCCAAGTATCAATATTATTTATTACAACGCTCAAATAGAAGGAAAAAATACATCTGAAGAATTTCTCAAATATGTTTGTACCCAATTAATTTGGGAAAAGGAGGAAACTCCTGATAACGTCACTGAGGGAAGTTGGTTTTTATCCTTGTTGCTGCAAAAAGTTAGTGACGAACTTCAACCCCAGCAAAAGCTGATAATCGCCATTGATGCTCTCGATGCAATTAACCCCAACAACCAACCACCAGGAACAAACTTGTTTTATCTTCCTCGATACCTACCCCAAGGGGTTTATTTTCTCCTTACCCGTCGTCCTTTCAAAAAAGAAAAATCTCGTTTATTAATTGAAGCACCATCCCAAATTCTCGATTTATCCGAATGTAACTTAAAAAACTGGGACTCGGAGAAAGCATTCATCAGACATTGGCAAAAAATACAAGGTGAGGGATTATCTAATACTGCCATGAAAATATTGCGGGTTCTCGCAACTGCGGAAAATGAAGGTATATCGGCAAGTACAATACTTCAAAGGATTCACTTTAAAAACACACCAACTGTTGATGTGGATATATTTGATGTCGAAGAATTTTTGGAAAATTGCTTTGAGTTTTTACAGCAGCATCAAGTAGACAACGAAGTTAGATACAGTTTTTATCATCCTAAATTTCGTGATTGGTTGGCAGAAAAGTTGAGTTAGGATAGACTTTTCCTTTCCCTTGTCAAAACTGCCTATTTTGAGCCAGAAATGTGATTATCTGATAAAATTGGGTACAAAGTCAAGTAAAAATAAAAAAAGTTACACTAAAATTTCAAGTAAGAAAAAACTTGTTACGGGGTGTTGTAAACTTGGTTACTCATCATTGAGTCAAGAAGTGCCTAGAAATTTTCGGCGCCGAGCCAACCCGTCTCACCGATTAATATAGGTAATAGGATTGGGTCAGTGTCTCAAAATATGCTTTTATTCTTGATTCAACACTGTGATAAAGTTCAAATGATGGTAGTCTAATATTACAAGACAAAAATTTTAATTTATGTGCTTTGTTTTTCAAGCTTCTCAATCATTTTGCTTAAATATTCTTCTATAAGTAACTCTAAACGATATCCACTAAGTTTACCTTTTCTATTATGAGCTTCATCTGATAATAAAGCTTTAACATTTTTAAGCCATATCAACTCTTCAAATAATTTTTGATTAATTTCATCAAACTTATATCGGTTTTTTAATGCCCAAAAAACACATCTTAAATTTTCAAAACTCATAAGTAAAAGTTTGTCTACAAAGTCAGATGGTTTTATATATTTCAATATTGGAACATCATAATAGTATTCTTGTTCTGAGGAATTGCTTATGTGAACCATTTTGTAAAACTTCCACACGTCGTTTTGCATGATGGTAAGTAAATCTTGAGCAGCATCGGACATTATTTGAAGACTTGCTGACTCTCTAGCTTTATCAACATAAGAACAGAATTCTTTAAATTCTCCAAATTCTTTCCCTTGATAACCAAGCCCAGCATAGCCTCCAAATATATCATCATTAGAAACATATGGTAATGTATAAATATCTAATTTATTATTGTCTCTCAAGTAATCAATATAAAGCTTTGACTCTTCAAGAATATTTTTTTTGCTTTTTTGATATAGTTCAGCATGAGAGAATACTAAAAAAAGTCCAGTGATGTGCCTAATAATTCCAAGTTCAATAAAATCTCTTTTGGCATATTCTACTTCTACTTTTTTAAGTAATTCTTCAAACTCATCGTCATTAAGATTCAAGTAGTGCCATAAGCGAACCCAATTAGGAGTATTTTCATCCTGAAAATATTTACTATTTGGCAGTGATTTTTCTAATTCTTGTATATCTAAAATGCCTTTATCAAAAAAAGTCTCCCACCATATAGCGTTGGGGAATGGGTCATGTAAATTAAGTAAGGTATATATCTTAATAATTTTTTGAAGTGGAGTTAGCTGTTCACTATTATTAACACCTGAACTGGTTGTTTGAGATGAACTAATTCTTTTACTTAGCACAGATACATATTCATCTTGCAGTTTACTAATATCTTTTGCTTGCATTGCTGCGCGTCTTATCTCAATAGAAAAAGCCATAAGTGTCTTTAAAATATCTTGGAGAATCTCTGACCTACTTTTTACTTTTTCTGGTAATACATTAAAAATTCTTTCAAAATCTGAAATGATTTGCCTTAAATTTCTTAAGTTTTGATATTTTGCGTTATTATATATATCTTGTATTAAGTCAGTATTATCAGATAAAAATTTTCTAACATCTTGATTATTCACTTCAGTAATAAAATTTTCTAATGCTCGTTCAAAATCAAGAGATATAGCAAAAGTTTGTCCAATAAGCTTTTCCTTAATACCTTTATAACTTTTAGTTAAATCATCACTATCGTGTTTTAGTAGTTCATCTTCATTAGCAATAATAATTACTTTTAAACCTTGATGCTCTACAAAATAATTAATATAGCCTAACAAATTACTAATATCTATCTTACAGCGTTCTAAGTCGTCAAATATCAAGATACTTTTATCCGTATTTTTTAGATACTCAGGAAGATTTATATCTGGAATTTGACTGTTGACTGTTACATCATCTTTAGTATCATTATCTAAATCAACTTTTATCGAGGTTTTGATTACTCCCTTCAGAATTTTTGCTGTTATCGCCATTCCCTTTGATGCCAATATAGGGTGTAATTGTTGAAAGAAAGCTTCTTCTATTTCAGAAAAACTAGTCATTCCGTAAAGGCTAATATACAAGCATTTCTGATTATTTTCTTTCAACTTTTCACGATATCTGTTGATAAACCATGTTTTTCCACATCCCCATTCGCCTTTGAGTAAAATAGCGAATCTATGAGCTTGAGATAAGCTCAAGTAATAATTTAAATAAGTCTCGATATGATTATTAATTGACATCTTCTCTTAAGTCATTTGTTTACTTTCATTCTACATACAATGAATTACATCGTCTACAATAAAAGAGATATATTGCCACTGTTCGGATGCATGTCAATATTCACATTCCGAGCAAGCGCGCTCACGGGCTTGGTTTTAATTCGCCTCACTAGTTTATAAATAGTGGTGCCAATTTAATTGAATCTATTATACTTTACTCGAAGATTAATGCATTTTTATTATCCCACTTCTCCATAACTTTTTTGACAATTTAAAATAATCAGGCGCCTCCCCAACACCATCAATTACAATCCGCCTTGTTGCGTTTAACAGGCATAGTAAACTTACTACTATCTGTAGTAGCTTCAAGCTTCGGCGCCCCTTCCCCTTTACGTAGCGAGAGAGCTTCTGCTTTCATCTTCTTACTAGCTTTGAGAAACTTCGGCGCCTCTTGTAGTGGCATTTGAGCAAGTGACTCGAAACCAAATGCATTTTTGTAAGGAAGGAACTTAGCTATTACAGAGACAAAGTATGGTTTCCCTTGTTCTTCCTTTGGCGCCTTGGGGTTAAATCTAAACGGTGGTACAAGTGCATCCTTCCAAAATAAAGGAACATGACTTGCTTTCATGTATTTAACCCGTTTAGTAATATCTGACTTTTTGATATATTCTAATCTTTGTTCTGTGAAGTTTCTGAAGATAGAGATACAAGGAGTTTGACAGACTGGGATAAATTGCCATATTCCACTAAGCTTAAATTGAAGGTCTTTTAATTCCCCATACATTCCCTCATTATTTCCTGAGTCAAATGCTATAAGCTGGAATCCTATTTGATGCGGTTTGTCTCTGCCTGGGAAGTGAATTATTTTAGGATAAACTATTAAACGATGATTATTATTCCCGGTATTGGCTATATGCTTCCTCAGCGCACCAAAAGCAATTGAACCTCTATTAGTGGGTACGTAGAACAATGGGTATTTATTACCTCCAAGTGTAATGGTGGCAGACCTTGTATCTTCTACGAACTCTACTACACCTGAGATTATACCTACTGCTGTGAACAATAATTCTGAACTAGGTTTGTCAAAATCTGTTTCTGTGAGTTGTGGAGTTGGGGGAATTTCTATAACCCTTTTAGGTTTTACTATTGGTGGTAGCACCCGTTTTTCTTGGTTATCTGACATAAAGGTTTTTTATTAATTATAAAACAGTGATAGGCGCCGTTATATTTGAATAATGCGCTTTGTTTATACTCCACCGTTGCGTATTATACGGTTAACCAAGCTTAAATAATCGTCTAATTCTCCATATCCATCTAATTCGTTTTCTTCATCCTCAGTTAGGGACGACTCACGACCGCGCGCTATTAATGTTTCAATGCGTTCTATTACAGTAGCAGAAGCGCGGAAAATCGGTATACCTTCGACTATGGAGATGCGAACGGCGCCGTCCAAAGGTAAAATCTTGGGTAAGTGTTCTAACTTTATGGGTAGATTAGTTGTCATTAAAATTAATAGCTTGCTATCACGGCGCCAGTTTAATTTATTATACTTTGCTTGTAGCTTGAGCCTTTTTCTTATCCCATTTTTCTATAACTCTCTTGACGTGTTCTATTTCTTCAAAGTCTACACGTACAGTGGCATTTTCAAATTCTACACCTAACACGGTAATAACTTCGATGATTTCTGCAAAGTTGGCACATTGATAATCAGTTTTTTCGTATTCCGCAACCCGCGCGCTTTCTATACCTAACAATGCAGCAAGTTCATCAATGCTGAGTTTAGCGGCAATTCTAGCTTTTATTAATGCATCTGGTAATTTACAGAAAGAATCTACTTTAATTGTGATTGGCTCATTTTTTGTACAATTAATAAGTGTTTCGTATTCAGCAATTTCAGCTTCTAACTGTTCTATATGACCTTGTAGGGCACTTCGGCTTTGAGAGTACCGGGTATAGTCTTTCTGAATAGCTGCTTCATCATTATCCATCGCAGCTATAGATTTTTTGAACTTAGTAACCCATTCAGTACTAACTTCATATTCTAATTCATCTTTAATCATGGTTCCCACCTCATTAAATCTATAGCTACAATGCCTTTTTTTCTTTTAAGTCTATCAGACTGAAAAAACTCGAATGAATTTTCTCCATAGTTACCGACAGGTTGGTCGGATGGAAAAAGCTCACCCTTGTATCGAGCTTTCATTCCAGCACGGTCATAATGGTTAAACAGTCGGGGAGCATTTATCCTAAGATAATCGTTATCTACCGTTTCCTTATCATAACAAGCATCAAAGTCAACTGGGTCAGATTTACTTGTCGTAAAGCTGCCGTTTATGTAAATTACTCTAC
>NZ_JBXXZH010000169.1:0-21131 GCF_059640475.1 Calothrix sp. CBUCES-K 9914 | reverse complement strand
GTTATAGGATCGACATATATTCTCCTCCTCCTGCGAACGCTTCCTGAATTTCCTACTAGAGGAGTACTTCTATCAGTTGGTTTGGTTAAAGGAGTAACTTTATCAGTTGGTTTGGTTTTACCTACCTAAAATTAGTTTAATAGTATCTTTGAATTAGTGTGATAATGGCGCTTTCCGCACTATAATTATACCTATATATATCAATAGTTTCAGGGTTTTTGTCGGTTCGCGCACTAAGTGAAAATTGTCGCGGACTTCTTGAAAATTCTGTCTCTGTATGCCTTGTACTCTCGTAATTAAGGGGCGCCTATAATCATCGTTTTTATTGCTCAAACCTATGCGGGGCTTGGATTTCGCTCTTTTTCCCCACCAAAGCACAGTTTTTTTCAATTAGTCCGCGCTCGTACATCCTTAATTTTCACTTAGTCCGCAAACAATTTTCATTTAGTCCGCGACAATATGAGCCAGAACCCTGATTCTTCCGTTAATAATTTTTCAATAAGTCCGCGAACCGACAGTTTTTGTAGAGGCATAATAAAGTCCAACAATAAATAAAAAAGTTCGTAAGTTTATAAAAAAGTTCTACAATTTCTGTGAAGGCATAGGCGCCCCTGTACATCCACAGAATACAAAGCGCGTCCAGAATGGCTGTGTAGTGCTTACCCTGCTTGTTTCGTCACTGACTGCGTATGATTATCGTGCGCTTTTATACTAAAAATCTGATAATTGTTCAACTTTTTTATTTGACTTTAGAGCTACTGCGCTCTCAAAAATCATAGGTTAATTCTTTTTCCTGCCCAAATTGTTTAACTTTATTTTTGTGGTGCCTGCAATGGACAACAAAAAATAAGAGGTTTCAGCCCCTGAAATTGTTGAACTTTATTATATTATTACAGTTTTATGGAAAATCGACTAGTTGATTATCAAAGCGCAGTCGTCATTTTTCAAGGTGCCTATCAGCTAGAATAGCAAATTCTCAGGCGCCAAAACTCCTTGATTGTAGTTTGCGTAAGTACAAAGTGGCGAATGAACAACGAGTATAAATACCTTCGGTGCCAACAAGAAATTGTTTGTGTAACTACAAAAATCTTAGATTTAAAACCACTTGATGGATTTATAATTTTGGTAGGTACGTTTGAAATTATGACCGATTCAAGCATCACAGTTATACAAACTGCAACCCTGGCGCCTGTCGATAATTTTCCTATCGACCAAGACACGGATGTTATTGACCAGTTGCTTGCTGATACCCGTTCGCCAAATACGAAGCGCGCGTATGAGAAAGACTTGAGAGATTTTTTTAAATTTATTACTGGGCGCCTGCCTGATTCAAATTTAGTATTAGAGTTTTTACAGCTGGAACAATCTCACGCTGTCGGGGTAGTCCTTAAATACAAAGCGCACTTGATAAATAAAAAGAAACTTTCAGAAGCAACGGTAAATAGGCGCCTGAGTGCAATTAAATCTCTCGCAACAATGGGGCGAAAGTTGGGGGTGTGTTTCTACACCTTGGAAGATATTAAAGGTGAGAAGGTTGAATCATACAGAGATACTACTGGAATTCCTTCTTCTGAATACGCGCGCGTTATTTCTCAAATAAATAGAACCACCCTTAAAGGTAAACGTGACTATGCTATATTACGGTTGCTTTGGGATAATGCTCTGCGGCGAGGGGAAGTTTGTAGTTTGAATGTTGGTGATTTTGACCCTCAAGCTAAAACTTTAAGGATATTAGGTAAGGGTAAAGGAACTCAAAAAACTATTATTGACCTAAGTTTTAAAACAACTGAAGCTATTACCGATTGGTTGATTGCTTATGGTGGCGCCACGAAATTGAAGGCGCCTCTATTTACTGTGCTTGCTTATAATGGCAATGGTACACGGTTGGGTGGGGAAGCAATAAGGCGCCTGATTGATGAACTTTCTTCTTCTGCAGGTATTACTAAAAAGATGTCTCCTCACCGGGTAAGACATAGTTCTATTACTACGGTGTTGGATAAAAATAACGGGAATTACCGCGCGACACAAAGATTTAGTCGTCATGCTAAACCTGATACTGTTATGAAATATGACGATAATAGACAGAAGTTACAGAAAGAAATGACTGATATATTGGCGGATTTGATTTGAGATGGGCGCCTCTTTTATTGCGCTCGTTGTTTTCTGGGAGTAATTTTGTGGTTCTAATATTTTGCTTATCAGTTATTGCTTAAGTTGGTCAACCTTTATTGGTCTGGCGATACGATACGCACGTCCGTTTTTAATACGGTAACGAATCATCATTGCAACACGCCTGTCAACTCGGTAAGTTATTGATACTTGGCTCGAATCTGCTGACCATTTTGCATAAAATGCACTGGCGCCAGTATCAAGCGTGTCTTTAATTTCTTCCAAAGGTCCAATTTTCTTTCCTGTGCGCGCGTTCATTTATGACATCAATATGATTTTCCAAAAACTTGGACTACAGATGCCCTTCCTGTATGGTAAATCCCTTCTGTAACATCACGCTCTATTTCTTGCACTACTTCCAAGCTTAGACTTGCAAACTCTGTTTTCACAGCATCTAACGAGACTAGCAAATCCAAATTAGTTGGTCCACCCGTTTTAAACTTTAACTGGTTTGGAGAGTATGCTTCTAATACCAAAACGCCGTCTTGTTTCAACCCAGCCACTGCTTTTTGATGAACTTGCCTCCACAAAGCAGATGGAAGATGACAAAAAATAGAAATAATTCCATCCCATGTTTTAGGTTGAATCACAAAATCAGCAAGATTCGCCCTTATAGTCTGTATTTGAACATGTTGTTGTTGAGCCAATTTTTCCGCTTTTGCAAGACCAGCACTTGATTGATCAACTGCTACCACTTCATACCCTAAAGATGCAAGATAAACTGCGTTTCGTCCTTCACCTTCGGCTAAACATAAAACCTTGCCTTTCGGGATTTTAGATGCGACTGAAACAAGAAATTCATTGGGCTTTGTTCCGTAAGCATATTCAATACTGCCATATCTTTCATCCCACATTGAATTTTCTCCAATTTTTGACAAAATTAGTTAATTACATTGCACTCAATTCATTCTATATTTTATCCTATTAAAAGGGGTTTAAAACTAGGGTGTTGACTTTGTGGAAAACGGGCACACACTCATTTCATACAGTTTTTGTGTCTAAAATAAAAGCTCTGGAATCCTTATTTTATAAGCTTTTAGAGCTAGTGTTATGAAACACACATTATGCGTAAGTAAAAATTGCCCAAAAACCCTCACTCGTCTTCACCCTACTATTAATCCGGTGCCTGAAACCCCATTCTTGCGTTACCGTCAAATTAGGTTTTTTGGTTATCCACTCAATTTACGAGATTCGCACATCAAAAATCATCAATATGTTGCCGTATATATTGTTCATCAGTTTTGATGAATTTATTGAGCCATTGGTCAGTTCAATTCGCAAGCCTTACGAGTGGGCGCCTGAAGTCGAGAATCAATCAGTAGTACAAATAGTCGATAAGGAGGTTTTACTTGATGCACTTCCTGAAATAGAGAAGAGTGAAGATGCTGTTTGGCAGTCGGTTTTAGATATTACCCACAGTGAGAATGTGCAAGCTTGGGTTAGTGCAATTGCTATATATATAGATAATGTGGCGCCAGGACAGGTAGTTACTGTGTCAGGTTTGATACGACAGTTGAAGGGATTGGCGCCTGTTGAAGTTTGGTTAGGCTTGTTGCTAGGTTCCTTTGATATGCGCTTGGAGCGTAATTTTAACTTTGATTGCTATGATGTTTTCTGCGAGCAATTTTATGCATCAGATATTCGAGTTACAGGGTGCCACAATATTTAGTTAGTTCATTTGTTATTGATAGTTAATTGCTCGCAATGACACCTTTAACCTGAAAGTTAATATTAGTTTGGATTACAATCCCACTCATTCTTTATAATCAAAGCGTTTTTATTTACCACACCACCTCGTGGAGAATATAAATCACCTTTTAGATATGTACCTGTATCATTTTTAATAACATTATTAGCTATAAAACTCCAAGATGTGCCAACATAGCTTTCACCTCTCCAGTCAGGATGAATGTCATTTGGATTGGGGCTGGCGAGAATACGAGACGTGTTATTCAGAGGAGCGCAGCTTATATTTACCTTTGTGGAGGGCTTTTTAGCTTGTTCAATTCGCCAATTATGAACAGTTTCTTTATTTGCTCCGTTATTAGCTGTTGTTACAAACAATGTTTTTCCTTTACCATTCTCAAATTGGAAAAGACAAAGACCAAGACCAGAACCAGCACAATCTACAATTTCCGTATATTTTCTTTTTGTTATAAAATAGTTGACTGGAGCTATTCTATTTGGATTATTAATTTGCTCCTGATTTAAAACAGGTTTCCAACCCGAAGCTATTAAGACCTTTCTTGCTTTTGAATAAGGCATATTTTGCTTGAGTGATGCTACTTGTTGTGCAGATGATACTCCACATACCAAACTAACCATTGTTGTTAATGCAATTTTAGTTAGTAATTTTTGCATTTTCATAAGTTTTAAAATAAATGACATGTCTTACTTTATACCATATGTCCCAATTTATGTTGTGGTTAAGACTACTTAAAAGCTGTTAACGCTTAAATTTATATTGAGGGTATAAATTTTGTTTAAACTTTTTGTCCGCGAGGGAGTATGTGAATTGAATGGGTGCCCATCCTATTTCCTCAACAACACAGGCACCAAATGTTCTGGAATCCCCTCTAACTGTATAACATTACACCCGAGCTTATAAGCGAACTCTATAGATTCCCCGGCGCCTACAGCATTATAAAACCCTGTAGCAAACTTAATCGCGGCGTTATCACCAATAGCCTTATTCATCCCAACCACAAAAGGAACATATTCAACAATAGCTGTTGCTTGAGCTTCGGAGTAGCAGGCGTTGAGGATGATGCATTCTATACCAGAAAATAACTTAAATAGATTAGCTAGTGCTTCTGTATTGACTAATTGTAAATTTCCGGTTTCGTCTTCTAGTATTAAACCGTCGTCGCCGGCGCCGTGTCCTGAAAAATGTACTATTTGCGGTTTGTAGTCAAGTAGTGCTTGGTACACATCTTGTACACGCACTGCCCAACGTTGTTTTAGGTCGAATAATTCTCGCTTCCTCGCGCGTTGTAGTCCTAGGTCGATTTCTCTTACTTCTTCGTCTAATCGTAGGTTTGATGTGCCTCTGGGATTGGCAGCTAGAATCAAGATTGTTTTGGCACCTGTCTTTGTAGTTTCTAGTTGTTCTCCAGTGTTGTACTGTTGACTTGCGTTGTCATTAAGCTGGTTCGCGAAGTTGCCTATGGTGGCGCCTTGATTATTATTGTTAAAACTTTCTGACATAGTATCGCCTTGATTTCTATAGTTTTGAGCATAAAATTTCGGAGTGTTTAGTGCTGTATTTACAAAATTTTCTAAGCTTTGAATTCTGCTATCTTTTTCTGCAAGTAGTAATTTAATATCTCGTTCTGGTAAACTTTGAATGTGATTATAATTCTCAAAATACTCTGCACTCAATTCCGAATTATCAATGTCAGGCACCGTTTTAACCCGAAGTAACAATTTATCTTCACCCTTGACTTCCATACCTACGATACGCAGTTCCGCATCTGAATGATTCTCTGCTAACTGCTTGAATGAGATAGCAATCGCGCGGGGATCAACTCCCTGGCTGTGATATAAATCAAGGGTATCAAATATTGGTTGAATGAAGTCTCCAAATTCCCCATCTCTAAATACTTCCTCTCTATTATCTGGTTTGCGGTATGGGTCTGGGTTATATGAAGTGGGTTGCCGCATATAAACATACTCACATCGTACACCAGTAAAGTTGGTAGTACTGGTGATGTTCCAATCTTCTATGTACGCTCCGGTGAGAGTGGCGCCTGTAAAATCAGTTCCATCTAATTGTGTTTGTACTAGTTTGGCTCGTGATAAATCGGTGTCTTGTAAATTGGCGTTACTTAAATCGGCAGCAATAAAACTGGCATCGGTTAAATAGGCTTGACCAAAATTTATACCTCGTAAGTCAAAACGGTTAAAATTCTTTTCCTGTCCCTGCCCTGTAATTAAAACTTGCCTGACTGTTGCATGTTGAAGATAGCTTGTACCAGGACGAACGCGGTCAAGGTTTTTGACTTGCCCGAAACAAGTACGAGTTAAGTTAGCTTTACGAAAATCTGTACTTTTAAGGATGGCACCTGTAAAACTAGTATCAGTTAGGTCAGCGTTGCAAAAGCTTGTACCGCCAAATGCTGCAAATGCGATTGCACTAGTACGAATAATGGTGTATTTTTCGTCTCCTTTCAATGCTTGGCGCGCGAAGTAGAGACTTAGCAAAGAAAATATGACGGCGAAGGCTCCGGCTAAGGCGAAGGCAAAGGCGAAGGCTACGACTAAGGCTCCGGCTATGGCTCCGGCTATGGCTCCGGCTATGGCTACAGCTATGGCTACAGCTAAGGCGAAGGCTCCGGCTAAGGCGAAGGCAAAGGCGAAGGCAAAGGCTCCGGCGAAGGCTACGACTAAGGCTCCGACGAAGGCTCCGGCGAAGCCTGCGGCTCCGGCTCCGGCTATGGCTACGGCTACGGCTCCGGCTATGGCTACGGCTATGGCTACAGCTATGGCTACGGATGCATTTATTCCTATTCCTTGACGAATTATGGCTGCAAAGAAAACAATTAGTACAATTAAAGTAACCCAAGCAATCTGATGTTCTGAACTTTTACTGTCAAATCTGGACGCCACTAAAAAGCCGCTATAAGCTGAGAAAAACCCTGATATTCCTGAAAATAGGCACGAAACCAAGACAAGTATTGTGCAAGAGCGCTTTCGCAGTCCTGCTTTTGCATTCTTAAAGTTAGCTCCTATGAGGTTGGCGCCAGTAAAATCAGCACTACGAATATCCGCTCCTGTAAAATCGGCACCTTGTAAATTCTGACCTTTAAAAGAGCGACCACGTAAATTTTGACCAGAGAAGTCTTTGTACATAACAGGTGCCACAGGTTTTATGGTAATAAAAATTCCAAATTTACTAACCTACGTTTCTACAGGGGGAAGTAAAGCTAACTTATGCATTTATGAAGTCATATCATTTTCATTCCCAGAATAGTGTTTATACATAACAGGCGCCGCAATGTGAAGAGTGCCTATCGTATCAACTTACTAGTTGTTTTGTAATAGTAAAATTGTCCACTCTTGCTGGAAATTTTTGAATACAGCGTTTTGATCGCATGTACCTGAAGGCAGGCGCCACTTCAGCACATCGAATAATAGTTTTAACTCGTATTAATTTGTTGCTCAGAACTAAACTCGCGCGCGCTCTTTTTAAATATGATAAGGCGCCAATAATATAGTTAAAATAAGCATTAATTTTAAACAACCCTGACAACTTTAAGAGTCGGGTCACTATCCTAACCCCTGGTAATATTACAGGCGCCCATTTAAATCATTTCCTTAACAACACAGGCGCCAAATGTTCTGGTATTCCTTCTAACTGTATAACATTACACCCAAGTTTATAAGCAAACTCTACAGATTCTCCGGCGCCCAAAGCATTATAAAACCCAGTAGCAAATTTAATCGCTGCTATATCACCTATTTCTTTATTCATCCCCACCACATAAGGAACATACTCAACAATAGCTGTTGCTTGAGCTTCGGAGTAGCAGGCGTTGAGGACGATGCATTCTATACCAGAAAATAACTTGAATAGATTAACTAGTGCTTCCGTATTGACTAATTGTAAATTTCCTGTTTCGTCTTCTAGTATTAAACCGTCGTCGCCGGCGCCGTGTCCTGAGAAATGTACTATTTGTGGTTTGTAATCTAACAATGCTTGGTATACATCTTGAACACGTACTGCCCAACGTTGTTCTAAATTAAATAATTCTCGTTTTTTCGCACGTTGTAATCCTAAGTCAATTTCTCTTACTTCTTCATCTAATCTCAGCGTAGAAGTGCCTTTGGGATTAGCGGCTAAGATTAAGATTGTTTTGGCGCCTGTTTTTTCAGTTTCTGGTTGTTGAGAGTTGTTGTTGATGTTACCACCAATTTGATGAGCGTTAATTGTGTCGGCTATACCACCAATTTGGGCACCTTTTTGGTCGAAGTTGAAAACTCTTTTTGATTCGGGCATGGTATCACCTTGATTATTATAAGTTTTTGCATAAAAACTAGGACGTTCTAATGCCGTCATTACCATATTTTCTAATCTATTTATTTGACTATCTTTCTCTGCTAGCAGTAATTTAATATCTTGTTCTGGTAAAGCTTTGATTTGATTATAAGTATCAAAATATTCAGCACTTAGTACTGATTTATCGGTATTAGGAACCGTTTTGGTACGTAGTAAAAAATTATTACTCCCTCGTTTCTCCATTGCCACAATTTCTAATTCCGCATCGGGATTGTTTTCTGCTAACTGCTTAAATGAAATTGCTATCGCACGGGGATCAACTCCTTGACTGTGGTAAAGGTCGAGAGTATTGAATATTGGTTGGATAAAGTCTCCAAATTCACCGTCTCCAAAAACTTCCTCTCTATTATCTGGTTTACGATGAGGGTCTGGGTTATCTAAGGTCGGCTGTCGCATGTAAACATATTCACATCGCACTCCAGTAAAGTTGGTATTACTTGTGATGTTCCAGTCCTCTACGTATGCTCCAGTAAGAGTGGCACCTGTAAAGTCAGTTCCATCTAATTGCGTCTGTACCAATTTAGCTCTCGATAAATCAGCATCTTGTAAGTTGGCTTTACTTAGATCGGCGCCAATTAAGCTAGCATCTTGTAAGTATACTCCTTGAAAATTAACACCTCGTAAGTCTTGACGGTCAAAATTTGAATTCTGCCCTTGTTTTGTAACTAAGACTTTTACTAATTTTAATTTTTCAAGGTAAGTTGAACCAGCACGAACTCGGTCAAGTTTTTTAGTTTCTTGAAAACAAGTACGGGTCAGATTGGCGCCTCTAAAATCACTACTTTTAAGGATGGCACCATTAAAGTTGGTATCGGTTAGATTGGTGCCTCTGAAACTTGTACCCCCAAAAGCAGCAAATGCAATAGCTGCACTGCGAAGGGTTGCGTATTTTTCCGAACCTTTTATTGCTTGACGCACAATATAGACACTTGGTAAAAAAAGTAATAAGGCTCCAACTCCAGTAAAGGCTAAACCGATGGTGAAAGCTTTTGCTAAGTATGTGGTGCTGGCTACTATGGTAGAGACTCCAGTAAAGGCGCCAACACAGGCGAAGGTGAAAGCTCCAGAAACGACAACTCTTATGGTTATTGGGACGGCTCCAGCGAAAGCTCCAGCAAAGACGAAGGTAACACTGGAGGCGATGGTAAAGGCTCCAATTGCAAAAACTCCATTTATGAAATTGCCGAAGAGCAAAGCAACGGCTCCAACTCCAGCGAAAGCTCCAACTCCAGCTAAGGTAAAAGCTGCGGCTTTGGTAGGATTAATGCCTTGGCGAATTATGATTGCAATTAGAGCTATAATTACAATTAAAAAAACCCAAGCAGCTACTTGATTTTCCAAATATATTAAAAACCTTAAATCCAACATAAGACCAGCAGAAGCTGAAAGAAATCCACATATTCCTGCTAGCAACCACGAAATCCCTAAAAGTAACATTACCCAACGCTTCTGCAAACCTGCTTTAGCGCCCCTAAAATTAGCTCCTTTTAAATAAGCTCCTGTAAAATCTGTACTGCGAATATCCGCGCGACTAAAATCGGCACCTTCTAAGTTCTGACCTTTAAAAGAGCGACCACGTAGATTTTGACCGGAGTAGTCTTTGTACATAACAGGTGCCTGTTTGTATGGTAATAAAGATTACAGCCATTTATCTGTACAAAATTCTAAATGTACAAACCTATGTTTCTATAGGAGGAAATAAAGCTAACTTATGCATTTATGGAGTTATATTATTTTCATTCCTAGAGAGTATTTATACATAACAGTCCACAAGTTATATTTATACTTACCTTAATACACCTTGAATGCATACGTTATTAAATTTACATTAATTACGGTGCCAATTTAAAACCAAAATAATTATCAAGCGCGCGGGAACTAATTAGTTAAATTGCATTAACTAGGATTGGCGCCTGGTAATAACTTTTAGAATGCATAAAAAAGCACCTGGGATAAGGCGCCTGTTTAAAGTAGTACTTAAGAACTTCATTTTGATAAGATGTTGCGAGCTACGTCGGCGCCATCACCTTCACCCAACCACCTATTTTTGCAATTTGTTCCCCAAGCCGATGTTTCGCCCCAGTTATCTTGATTTGCATAAACTTGTAACACTGCTGTTAGTTCTGAGATTTTTTGTTCCAATTCAATGATGGTTTGTTCGGGAGTTTGTTTTTTAATGAGGTGTTTAAACATAATAGCTGTGTTTGTTTTTACTCAATTATTTTTCCCAATACTGATATGTAAGGAACGGAGCCTTATTACATTGAGTAGTCCGGACATATATCCTCAACTGGCCCATAGGGGTGTACGGCACAAGCCATGATGAAATTGTCGCTGTAATATTTACAACCTACACATGTGTCAGGTAGCGAAGAATAATCTTCTTCTTCATAGTCGTCTTCTTCCTCAATTAAACTGGCGCCGCAATTCGGACAACTATCTATTTCCCTACCGTTATCTTCTATAAGACAGGTAATAGGGCGCCATACTTGAACAGCTTCCTTGTCTAAGTTAATGCGAGTACTGTAGTTCCAGAACACTGGGTAACTACATTTACAAACTTCTATCTCACAATCTAAATCTTCAACGTAGCGCGCGTTGTAGTAATCCTCGTGTATCTTCCAATCTTGTTCCTTAGATGGTTCTGTAGGGGCGCCATCCCGGTCTACGCGGTACAGCTTTCCTTGATGAACAATTCTTACACTGTAGTGATTGTAGTCACTGCCCATATTTTCCATATCACATTTCGATTTAGAGAAAGCGTAGTCAAAGCCTCTGTGTAATGGATGCAGGCGCCAGCCATTTCGAGTCTGGACTACGAGATATTCCCCTTCCTGATAAGGGTTAAATCTCTCTGCTACGTGTTCTAGTAGAAATACAAAGTCTTCTTTGGTGTCCATATTGGTAGATGCTCCCATTAACGAGTTAAGGTTTGTTGATGTGTAGTTGTAGGCGCCGATTTTGACGTATTACAACGAGTCAAGGTAAAACTAGCTAAGACCATCGTCGCAAGTACTACTATTAGGTGGTTGAGTTTAAATACGTAATTTTTATTAGTCCTTGCTATCTGGGACATAGCACGACACACTTGTTTAACTTGTCGATTATTGAATTCAAACCATTCCCCGTGGCGCCTGTAAGTTGCAAACTGACTATGTAATAACTTCTCTGCTGTATTTACATCTCGTACCAATATTGTTTTTACCTTCACCAGTGGATACGCACTTTGAGTACTGTTTAATTGCTTTAAGCGCGCGAGAAATGGACGGGTAGTTAAACCAATCTTGTAACGGTTGCTTCCTTGAGCATGTATGAAATATATAGTTCCTGGCCTTAGTTTCTTAGCTTTGGCGCCGGATTTTTTAAGCTTACGTAACATGTTGACTCCTAATAGTTATCGAGAGCGAGAACGAGAACAACTAGAGCAATTAGAGCGAATACCGTCCTCAAAAATGACGTAAGTTTCGTTGTTTATTTTGACAGTTGGGTAAGCATAGTTAGTGAAAGGTATTCTAAGTAATCTATTTCTGCTTCGTTTTCTGCTTTTCTTAACTGTGGTGTTAGTTTCCTTAAATGTAAAGATTGGTGTGGGTGGATTTATGGTAATTTCAGGCATTTGAGGTATTTGAGCTACTGTTGGTAATTGATAACTCAAAACCAATATCATCGTAATAATCGATTGGAACTGTTTGCGTTGTTTAGTCATAATACAAAAGACAGTTAATTGTTATTAATCCTAGAATTTCTTACTTTTTGGATAGTTATATAAGTCAACCTGCACAGGGTTTTCATCCCTAATACCCTTCATTTTCAAAAGTGCTTTACCTGAAGATGTAGCTTCACCAGTTTTCGCATCTGCTACCGCAATACAATCAACGCGCGGCGCCGAGTCAATCATTTTAGAGAATCCTGCAAGCTTGCTAGATATACTCGTTTGGTTATCCGAATGGGCAGTTAAGCAGACTGTATAACCCCACTTTCTAATATTGGTGAGGGATTGTTTAAGAAAAGCTGCCCATAGCTCTGGGTCAACACCATGTATTTCGTAGGTATTGCTCTCCATAAGGAAAATAGCGACTTTACCCTCCAACCCTGATTTATCCGCGATGTGACTTAGATAATCATCTTCATCAATCCTTAAATCCCTCGCAATTTGCTGGCGCCCTCTAATATCCTCAGTGAAGGCGCCTATAAAATCGTTGATTGATTCCGCGTCAGCAAGTACCTGTACACCTTCCCATACGCTTGGATTTGTTTCTGGGTTAATAACAACGATATGATAACCGTCGTCTTTTAGTAACCTAATCATTAAACGTTCCAGGGTACTTTTACCACTTCCTTGTTCTCCTGAAAGTACCCGGAAGGGAAGTTTTAACAGCTTATATATCCAGTGGAACTGTTCAGTTAATTCAAATTTAGTAATAATCATTTCATCCTCTTCTGTATGTTTGGCGCCTAATATTTTCTGAGATTCCTTGTCAGCTTTATGTTTATCTCGTAGGTTTTCAGCAATAGTCTTGTCCATTTTTGAAGTTGCCTCATCGAATTGTTTTAATGCTGCTGCATGGGTTTTGTCTTGCAGCTCTGTTTGTCTTTGCGCGCGGTCTTGAATAGCTTCTACTGGGATAAAACCTTGTTTAACTTTCTGTTTGTCCCACGCGCGCGTAGTTTGTAAGGATTTAAATTCCCTTTCGTTCTGGGATGAAACAGTACTCAATTTAATACAAGTTTTGTAAGCTTCTAATTCTTCGTGTGCGTTCTTTTCATCTAGTTCTGATTTTTTAGCCCAACTTAGATAAGCAAGACCGGAAGAGATAGGTGCCAGTAGTAACCACCACACATTAGATTTAATAGCTGGGATATCTCTAAATCGCAGTGATGACTCTGGGAGGGGTTTCGGCGCCTCGAATTGTTTAGTCACCCATATTTCTTTAAGTAGTTTATGCTCGTAGTCACAGTATCGACGATTTAACTTTTCCTGCGCGCGCTTACTAAAATCTTTCCCATATCTAGGTGGTAAGTTTGCTGTTTGAGGACAGAACTTGATTCCTACCAGGTCATATGGTCTAGGTGATTGACTCAGGTAGAATACACTCGATAATGAAATAGTGGCGCCTAAGACTACAAGTCCTGAGTAAGGTTTCATCTTTTTTTCATAGTATCAATAATTACATAAATGCCAGCTAATCCAATTAATCCACCAATAATTAAAATAGTGTTTTGTTGATTATCTGGTAACTTGTTAAACTCTTCCACTGTGTTTTGTAATTGGTCGTAAGTACGTTTAGAATTTTCAGCCACATTTAGAAAGTTTCCTAAAGCAGACCAAATAATGAAAGCACTAACTAATGTTGAGAACGCAAATTTGATTAGTTTACCCATACCGCTAACTTCTAATTGTCCCTCCCTTTTTTCAATAGATACATCTAATAAATCTCTATTTGTAATTTGATTAATCAGAAAACATGCTGCTATTGCTAACGCTATACCTTGAGTACCGCTAGTCAGAATTAAAAAGCGCGCGATGCTATATGAGGTGACACCCCAGAAGCTCGTTTCTAACCCTTTCAGGACGCTACTGTTTTTATTTAATTTCTTGCTGAGATTGTCTTTATAAGCTTTGATAGCTTCGATTTCGTCTTTAGTAAAAGCTGTGTCTTCTACTACCGGATAGTTAGAATCATTATTATCCTCTTCATTGAAATCAGGCGCCACAACATTGATACCTTTGAATTATTTGCTAACCCCCAGAATTGTATAAATTGTACTGGGGGTATTTAATTTGCTCCTATCTAAAAATCTCGCGAACGTCATTCCAGAATTTAACAAGAGGATTTGTACTATATTCCTTCTTGGGAATTAAGCTAAGGTCACTATCAGAACCATGTTCCAACATGTGTTTAATCTTCTGTTCTTCAAATTTTTCATCTTCACGCATCTGAGCTAAGAATGGCTTATTAGAAATAGATTCCAAGTTCGCGCGCGCGTCAACAGTCTTCATTGCTGCATCGACCCAAGCTTGAAGTTCTATTACATCGAGACTGTCGTCATGCCTCTGATACTCAGCTTCTAACTGGGCGCCTAACTTAGTTTTGTATTCCTCAATTAAGTTGGTGTAACGAGTATCTTCTAGCGCTAACTCTCCTCCAGATTTATCTATAGCAGCGGCGCCTTTTCCACCACTCTTGTAAATATCCGCCAATGCTTGGTTATACTCGGTTGTTCCCTCTATATAAGCTTTGAGGTTATCTCTAATAGTTGGCATTGCTATTGCTAGACGCTGACCTGTTTTACCTAAGTCTCCTATTTGTTTAAGAGCTTCTTCATCACCATTAACCGCGCGGATGATTAACGAATTATTGATACCGAATTTTTTATCGGTAGCTTGTTTGACATTCTTACCATAAGTACTTACATGGTCACGAAC
The DNA here is from genome assembly GCF_059640475.1 of Calothrix sp. CBUCES-K 9914. Lineage (NCBI taxonomy): Bacteria > Bacillati > Cyanobacteriota > Cyanophyceae > Nostocales > Calotrichaceae > Calothrix > Calothrix sp. CBUCES-K 9914. The sequence continues at coordinate 6,477 of NZ_JBXXZH010000169.1, read as the reverse complement.
ATATTTTGATGCTTTCATTGTTTTTTCTCCTAATATTGCCAAGTATCGATATATTCACACTTCATAATTGCCTGTAAAAGCGGCGCCTTCTATTACACCTTTCTCTATACGAAAATCCCACATTCCACTATCAAGCCATTCGATTTGGATAACGGAATAAATTTTTACAGACTCATCTACTTCCATAACTTAACCCTCCTTACCTTTAACAGAAATTATTTGTCCTCCTCCCTTCCTATCATCTATCCATTCTTGGGCTTTCTCTGTAGCTTCCTGTTTATTGTTACCCGTTTGATAAACTGTTCTAACTTGATTAGTCTCTGCTTGCTCATATTTAATTTCGTATGACTGCCTCACAACTTAATCCTTACATTTCAAGTAACAAATATTCCCTGAATTAACTAAACGCTGGCGCCATTGATTATTAGTTAACGGTTTGCAATTTACTAATAACTGGATAAATATTGGTGCCAGGAATAACACAATTACCAAGTACTTATTTAAGTGCGAACCGTTCGAGTATTGCAGAGCGCGCGCTTTTAATACTTTGACGGACACCTCCCAAGTCCGTTTTTAAATCATTGGATACGCTGGCGAACTTGTTATTCAACCTGGTTGATCTATCAGCAATATGGCTTTGTAGTTCTTTGGTACTGATTTCTAATGATTCCTCGATGGCGTCAAATTGATGGTCAAAGTAACTTTTTATTGCAGTAGTTACAGTTTGAAGGAAACCTGAATAGTCCTTGAACACATTATCTACAGAGTCAGCGATGGATACAGCTTCTTGTTCAGTAAGATTAAAACCTAATGCTACCGCTTGTGTTGTAACTAGGTTGTATTTATCCTCAGTGCTGATAATGATTTCAGATGGCTCTGTTATGGGCGCCTGCACATAAGGATGTGCTGGTTCGGTTGGCGCCACATTTGAAGAAGTAACAATGCTACCAGTAGTCAGTATTCTAATAACCTCGGCAACGATAGCATCTTTGTACTTTAAGATATCTTTTCCCTTTGGGCAAATAGTATTTATTGCTTGTCTAATTTGTTGGGATGTCGGTGTATATCCCTGCTTCTTTACTTCCTTACGGACGTTCTCGATATGATTACGCATTTGTATTTACCTCACTTGTAGGGTTAAAATGTGGCGCCGTTCGGTTGGATATTAATGGCGCCGACAGCAACAGAAGTTAGTAACCACTGAATAAATTCAACATCGTTACCTTGAAAACTTGGGTAGTTATGACGTATCTGAGTTATATACGCAGGGTTTATTAACTCTTGGAGATTTTGGTTAATCTCAAATTTGACTTCTTCTAACTTGTCAATTTCGGTGTTGTTGAGTAGTGGTCTGAAATACTCGATTGACACATCCTCTATATAGGACAGTAATATTCTGGGTACAGCTAGGTAGGATATTGTTACATCTCCCAATGCTTCTAACTGTTGTGTTCGCTCAGGAGAAACCCAGCGCTTCCGCAGGTTGTGAGTTTTACCTATACATAAGATATCGACGCTGTACACGAAGTAAACCCCGCTTATATCTGGTAGTAACGCGCGCTCTTTTAATTGAACTGACGGTAAAGACCTGATATCTAAATTTCTGGGATTAAAATTAGAAAGGATATCAAAGCATGTCAATGTACTGTTATTAAAGCTTTGCGGCGCCTCAACATTGTTAGGTACTTTTTGAGAGTCAATAGTTTGTTTAATCTCATTGCTTGCATCTTTAAGATTAATAACTGTTTTTTCTAGTCCCATACACAGTTCTGATACGTCGTCCTGTTTATGTTCAACTCTCTGAAGACAAGCTTCTTGTTTTTTGATCCATTTGAGCATTTCATTGTTATGAAGCGCGCGCTCTCGCTCCTGGTCTCTCAACGCTTCGCATAACACCGTATGGTGCCTGTATAAGTAAGCGGTAATGAGCGAGTTTATGATGTCTGTACTATTCTTTAAATTGCTTGATAGTAGGTGAGCTAATTGTATAACCTCGTTGATATCCTCCTTGCTCAAATCAGCGCTTAATTCTTTAACTCCTGCCAATAGTACAGATTCAATGTTCGCATAGTCGATGTGACGCGCGTTTATATTGGCGCCTGTCGTATCTTCTCTAAGTTCTGGTTCAGATATTAAGTTCGGTTGATAGACTATATCTGTTGCATTTGACTGATTACCTTCTATAACCATTTTTAAAACCTCAGTAACAATCTTTGATTTGTGTTGCAGGATGTTTTTGTCATGTGGACAGATAGCATTTATCGCTCGTTTGATTTGCTCCGTTGTCGGTGTGTACCCTTGTTTTTTGAGTTCAATACGAATGTTTTCGATCTAACTACGCATTATTTACTTACCTTCTTGACAGCTTTTTTCGTCTTGTACATAAAAGCAAAGGCGAACACCATTACTAATTCATCCGCTTTATAGACTCGCTGACGGTCAAAGTATTTACCTTCAACCTTGGATACTCCTGATTGGAACCAGCGAATAATCGTTGTACGGTGAGCTTTGTAACCACTGAGTCTTTGTAACTCTTGGTAAGCTGCATCTCCTTTGACTGTTACGTGCGATTTTGCTATTTCTTGCGCTTGTTGGTAACAGTAAAGAGTTTGGGCTAGAGACATCTTTGTGTTTTCGTTTCTCTTCTTTAGTTCAGCTATAAATTGAAGATTGTCACGATTTATTTCTAGCCCTGCATCACGAATCATTCGTTTGATTCGATACCATGTTCTATCACTAACTATGGTTTCGTAGTGAACCTCAAAGTACGCTTTCGCGTGCTTGTCGCCGATTTTATCTAACACTTTATGTCTCCTAGATGCACGACTTTTAATACGCACACCCCAGTACGCACAACTCATACCCGGTAGTATTTCCAGAACTGGAGTTGTATTTTTAGCGCGCAGTATGATATGGCGCCTAACTCAATCGTTTTTAGGTAGAGTTGCTTTGGTTGTAAGTGATGCAACTGTTAAAACCCCTCCCAGTTAGAGCTTGTGTAATTTGCTGTCACTAGGGGGTGACGATGCACTTAAATTGCTACAGGCGCCGATTTAGCGTCCTCTACACCCGTTTGCACTGAGAGAGCGCATATAACCCAAGTGAGAGACAGCGCCTGTATAAATGCACTTGTCAGATACTAGAAATTTGTTCATGATGGTTAAGTTGCCTTGCTTTAGGGTGAGGTTAATAAGGCGGTTGCACGAAGATTGGATACCTGTGTGCAACCGCTTTTTAATTGTACATTGTTAGTCTACCCCAATACTGGGGTGATATGTACTCAATTTATTCTAAAAGTTTAGTTTAAGATTTGTAAAGAAGGTTGTCGGTGTTCCCAAGACGGGACAAGTTTGAAACAATATAGAACGAGCAGTAAACGTATGGCTTATACAACAATGCCCCGTAAAGATGAGAGACTCCAGATTCCCGTTTTAGGGGAGTATTTCGACGATTTACTTATAGTTGACAGCTGGCTTAATAAGAAAAATAAGGTACAACACGGTCAAAGCTTGCTTTGTGCAAAGCTTCAAGAAGAGGAAGCGAAGATCAAAGAGCGAATCGAGTATTTAGCCAAAAAACGGGGTGTTAGTGCAGAAGAACTATGGTTTGATATTCTCACTGGAAAAGCTGCTCATCTGGCGCCGTCAGATATTGGGGTAACTTATAAACCTGGTGATGAAGGTTAACTATATATAGGCGCCTATCTAATTTTTGTCGTTACATTATTTGTGGCGCCTATCTTTATTTCTATAGTTGGGTTATGTGTGGCGCCAATATTCAGGTCTTTATGGTTGGGCTGTTAGCGGCGCCTTACTCCAGCTTGAGCGAAAAAGTAATAATAGTTATTCACGTTCTGCTTGTCAGTGCCGTGCAAACTACGCTTCGCTCCGCTCGCTTCGTTAGCACTAGTTGCTTCTAAGAAGCAGTAGACCGCGTAGCTTCGCTCCGCTTCAGCAACGCTATGTCCCAAGTGTTCAGTGACGTTGATGTTGTTCACGGTTATAGTACTTAGTGACGTTGATGTTGTTCGGTGTTAGTTAGTATTTAGTGGGCGCCTATGTTATTCGAGTTAATTAGTGTTCAGTGGCGCCTATGTTATTCGGTGTTAGTTAGTGTTCAGTGGCGCCTATGTTGTTCGAGTTAGTTAGTATTGAGTGGGTGCCTATGTTATTCACGTTTGTTATAAATTCCTCGTTGGCGCCTTCGCTTTGAAAGAAAAAGAAAGCTTCGCAAAGTATTTATTTGGGTTCCCGCCCCCGCCCCCGCCAACCGCCTTACAGGTTATTGGTATTAAAAAAATCAGCTATCACAATTTAAGAATTTAAACTAAAAGAGGCTTCGCAAAAAAACTATTGATTGAATTGAAAGGAGCTATCGCAAACAAATAAGCAGCAATACGTATTTCCAAGGGGGACAAAACAGGCGCCGATTGAATAACCTGATTAATTGTTAAGTTTAATACTGCTGTGAACAATTCACATTTATCCGCGCCTTATCGTAACCACTTATCCGCAACAGCAAAACTTGTTATCAAACTAGGTCTTTTACAAAAAGAGGAATCACACCTTGATTACGGCTGCGGTCGAGGTGGAGATGTCGAACGCTTACAAACAATGGGTTATAACTCGACGGGATGGGACCCTTACTACTTCCCAGGAAACACAGAAGCTGCGGATGTAGTGACAATGAATTACATTCTCAATGTTATAGAAGATGTTCACGAACGGTGCCAAGCTTTACTAACTGCTTGGAGTTTAACTAAGAAACGTTTGATTATATCCGCAAATGTTAGAGGAAGAGGACTTCATAACGGGGAAGTTACATCCTTGGGAACATTCACCAAGTTTTTTAACCATGTTGAACTAAAAGCTTATATTGAAAGTACTCTAGGATATGAAGCTGTAAAACTAGCTAAGGACAAGTTTGTAGTTGACCGTAAGGGGAAACAATTTACTACACTCCATCATGACGAAGTAATTCATCGTGCTATCGCAATTACATCATCCGGATGGATACCACCGATGGATTGTATTATCAAAGGATATTGTAACGACTTTAAACCTTTTGCAGGCGCCGATTTTATAGACAGTGGAGAATTTTCCGGTCGGATTAGGCATTATCGCCTTTTATCAAAAACTCGTTCTCTGCCGAATAAAAACGGTCAGCTTGTCAAAGTTATTCATATACGTGGTGGAAAAGACTCTGAACAAATGCAACTTTGTATTGAAGCACTGCGGCGCCGTAACCAAATAGCCCAATTAAAATTTCATTGTATCGAACAAACGTTTTTAAATGAATTCATTGGTATCCGTAAATTTGACTTTTTGAATACTGAAAATATTAAAATCTACAATTAATCTGCCTGCTTTTAAAAGCGCATATAGTTTTTTATATATGCTTTCTACAATATTCAGTGATTGTATATTTTTATTGATAACTATATAACATTTAAAAACTTTTATGCTAAGTATTATTGCTTTACAAAAATATCTTAAAATTCAGCTATCGCAATTGTATTGAAAAACGGCCTATTGAGGTGGGATCAACCAAAAAAAACCTTTACGGCATTTGATGACATGTGTTTGATGACGTTATTCGCGATTGACTATAAACTTCTAGTTCCAATATTTCACGTTCTGGTCTTCTCTCAGCCTTCTCAATTGTAGCACACACCTTTAAACGTCAAGGGAGAGTTTCTAAACCTCTAACAATTACTAAGGTAATAGGCTTTTTAAAGAATTTCTAAGTTCGTCGTGCCTCCTCACTAAGAAATTCTACTAAAAACCGTATTCCCTAAGTAATTATAACTCGGTAAGAAACGCTATACCCTTGACATTTAAAGGAACATATGCGGCGGATAGGCTGTCTGAGAAGAATTTAGTTTAAAAAAGGAGTTTTTCAGATGTTTGATGTTGAGACTTTAGAATTACATTTTCGTAAATTAAGCAACATAACAGTTAACGGTAAAGTCGTATACGTTGATGTTTTTGACGATAACGGACTTGTTGAAGTTTGTGTAGTTATTTGGGGTCCTGCGTATGATTGTTATTTTCGAGTTGGGAAATTGAGATATTGTGGATTAGATGTAATGGAGGAATATTTAGAAAAAGATATTGTTGAAGAATGTAGAGGTGAGTTTGTAGCGTAAAAAATTAGAGAGATTTGGGTAATTCCAAATTTCTCTAATTTTTTTATGAGGAAGACATTCTACATATAGTTTTACTTAGGCACATCATAATAGTACTTTCATATTTATTACTAGAAAAAATCTGTCTCTTTGGGCGCCTGCAAAGCACATAATTAAAAAGCCTTCGCAAATACTACAGGTGCCAACAACCACCTTTAAAAAAACACTTTGTTTCAGTTGGCGCCTTGACTATTCACTACTAATAATAAATTTCAGTACCTGTTATCCGCACGTTTTTTATATCAGTGTAGGTTAAATTCTGTTTTTTTAAAAAAAGGTATTCTGCGATT
>NZ_JBXXZH010000168.1:0-21314 GCF_059640475.1 Calothrix sp. CBUCES-K 9914 | reverse complement strand
AATGGTGAAATCAGAATTATAAAGTTTGTTAAATTCTTCTTCAATCTTTAACCCATAAAGCGGTTTTTCGGCTAAAGATTTTAATAGAAGCATGTCTATTTTGTTTAGTTTCTTACTCATTCGGTGTCTTAATAAATATCGCTCAGTAATACATAATAGCAGTGCTGATATTCTGCACAGGCGAGGACGCCTATGCTACAACCATCCGTTACATCCGTTACATGGGTTGCCAGGTTCGGCTATCTGGTAGTTATAAAATCCGCCATAATCGCTACATTATAAGAATAATCAATTTTTACAGGCTTAGTCTCACACAATTTCTATGAGTACAGCAACTATATCGAGTAATCCTTTATTAAAAGGTTCCGGTTTACCTCCATTTGAGGAAATTAAACCAGAACATGTAGTACCAGCGGTAACTAAGTTGATAACCGAACTGGATGCGGAACTTACTAAGCTGGAAAGTAACGTACAGCCAACTTGGAGCGGTTTAGTTGAACCATTGGAAAAAATTTCCGAACGTCTTTACTGGACTTGGGGTGCCGTAAGTCATCTTATGGGTGTAAAAAATAGTAATGAGTTGCGCGAAGCTTATGAGACAGTTCAACCAAAAGTAGTACAGTTTTCTAACAAATTAAGCCAAAGTCAACCTGTTTACAACGCTTTTAAATCTCTACGTAACAGTGATACATGGGCAACGCTTGAACCTGCCCAAAAGCGTATTGTTGACTCTGCTATTCGTGACGCTGAACTATCGGGTATTGGTTTGGAAGCAGAAGCGCGCGAACGTTTCAATGCTATTCAAATGGAGTTAGCGGAACTTTCGACGAAGTTTTCTAACCATGTGCTTGATGCGACTAAAGCTTTTAGTTTGAAGTTGACAAGCAAAGACGAAATACAAGGTTTACCACCAAGTTTAGTAAGTCTTGCTGCCCAAGCTGCGCGCGCTGCGGGAGAAGAAAATGCTACACCAGAAAATGGCCCTTGGGTAATTACGCTTGATTTTCCAAGCTATAGTCCATTTTTACAGCATAGTACTCGTCGTGATTTACGTGAAAAAGTATATAAAGCGTCTTTAACACGCGCGTCAAGAGGTGAGTTAGATAATAATCCTCTTATTGAGCGTATTTTAGAATTACGTCAAGAACTTGCACATTTACTTGGTTATAAGAATTATGCCGAGGTTAGCTTAAAGAGCAAAATGGCGCCAAGCGTTGAAGCTGTACAAAAATTACTCGAAGAACTACGAGCAGCTTCTTATGATGCAGCAGTAAAAGAATTAGAAGAATTAAAACAGTTTGCAGCATCAAAAGGTGCCGCAGAAGCATCAGACTTTAAACACTGGGATATTAGTTTTTGGGCAGAACGTCAGCGCGAAGCTAAATTTGATTTTACAGCAGAAGAACTGCGCCCTTACTTCCCACTACCTCAAGTTCTCGATGGTTTGTTTGGGTTAGTACAAAGATTGTTTGGTGTAACTGTTACTCCTGTTGATGGACAAGCACCCGTTTGGCATCCTGATGTTCGCTACTTCCAAATAGCTGATGATACAGGTTCCCCTATTGCGTACTTCTATCTTGACCCATACAGTCGTCCTGCTGAAAAACGTGGTGGCGCCTGGATGGATACTTGTATTAACCGGGCAAAGATAACCCAAAATGGTACAAGCACAACTCGTTTACCTGTAGCGTATTTGGTATGTAACCAAACTCCACCTATTGATGGTCAACCCAGCTTAATGACATTCAATGAAGTCGAAACTTTATTCCACGAGTTTGGACACGGTTTACACCACATGCTTACAAAAGTAGATTATGTTAGTGCAGCAGGTATCAATAACGTTGAATGGGATGCCGTTGAATTACCCAGCCAATTTATGGAAAACTGGTGTTACGAGCGTCCAACACTATTTGGCATGGCAAAGCATTACGAAACAGGCGAAACATTACCTGAACATTACTACCAAAAACTACTCGCCGCCAAAAACTACATGAGCGGTACAGCAACATTGCGCCAAGTCCACTTTAGCTTAGTAGACTTAGAACTTCACAACAGCTATCAGCCTGGTGGTGAAGAAAAAGCCAAAGACCTACGTGCGCGTCTTGCCAAAACAACCACTATTATTCCACCCTTACCAGAAGACGCATTCTTATGTGCTTTCGGTCACATCTTCGCAGGTGGATATGCGTCAGGTTACTACAGCTACAAATGGGCAGAAGTATTAAGCGCAGATGCCTTTGCCGCATTTGAAGAAGCAGGTCTAGAAAACGAAGAAGCAGTAAAAGATACAGGAAAACGCTACCGCGAAACCGTACTAGCACTAGGTGGAAGCAAACACCCAATGGAAGTCTTCAAAAACTTCCGAGGACGCGAACCAAGCACCGAACCTCTATTACGTCATAACGGGTTGGCGCCAGCAGCAGCCTAAAAACCTCAAACTCAAAGCACAAAATCTTCTGTAAAATCTTGTGGAACGGGCATCCTTGCCCGTCTCAGCTATAAAATACTTTATTATGTTGGAACTGACGCAAGCAATTTTAGCAAGAAGCCTTAGTGCCTCGTTTACTGATGCTGAATCACGAAAAACTTCTGCCACATCTGGGTCAAGAATTATAACATTACTTGACTGTGTAAAAGCTTGGTAGTACTTTCCTCGAACACCACCCGAAAAATCATACTCTGTACGCATTTCATCATTAATTTCTTGCTCATTCTCCTGACTCATAATTTCTTTTCTCCTGTCGAGTTGCTGGGCGAGCGCTAATCAGTATGCGATACTACCAGAAGGCGATACATCATCGATTGACCAATTGTTAGAAAACGTAACTCGCCGATTGAGTGGTCAGGATCGTCTATTGTAATTGCTAGCGGGTCTGCGAAAACTGTTACGGCTTCCTCAAAAGATACACCGTGTTTTTTTTCATTGGATACTGCTTTTTCAGGATTCCACTGAAACTTCATAGAAAAATTGTACTTTATAGACAGTTTACCGTAAAAGCATTGTTTAGGTATAGGCTCTACTTATAAATGATTAGCAAGACTTGAGGGTAACATGACCTCAACAATTCAAAATTTTGAATTCGAGCGAAGCGAGTGACCGTCTTTTCAACCAGTAAAGTGGCGATACGTAACAATTACCATCACACTAATTGTGAAATATGGGTGCCAGTATTTAATATTGGGCGCCGTTTGATTACATGAATAAGGCAATTAATTATTATTTTTTATGCTCTCTTTCTTGTTTCCTTTGTCTTTCCTCTAAACGAAGTTGACTCCAACAGTGTATATCACATCCAATATTAGTTATAGATTCAGCATTATTTTTATTTATATAATTCCTACCTGCGTTGTAAATATCCCTTTTTGGATAAACTTGAGCATCTCCGTTATCTTCAACTAGTTGGCTTTAATCGAGCGATACGTACCGTATTGTTAATTAATTTTAATATGAAATTAACTTAATGAGTTTATAGAAAAGTTAACATTTGCACAACAGAAAGCTAGAAAAGTATTACTATTTTTTTACAAAAATTAATTAATTTGTATTTTGTCTGTGCAAATTGCAACAAATTTTATAATATTGATTAATTAAAATCTACAAATATAGATTAAAACTAATAGCCTAGATAACGATTGTTAAACTTATTATTAGAAAATAATAGAGTATACTCAAAGGTAAGTAGATAAACATAATCGAACAAGAGATGCATAACAGCTTGTAAATAGTACATTTATAAGGCACTATTTGCTCCTGTGATTTCAGTCGTTTATCTGCTTCTACCCAAACAAAATAAACAATAATTCTGCGTAAATAAACATATAAGGGAAACACGTATTAATCAGCAGTCAATAATGCTTTGGCTGTAGATTGATAGTGTCTATTTACGCAAAAATGCTGATTACCACCCAAACTCTGAACCTGAACAAATAAGATGATAGAAAAAATATTGCTAGCTGTCTCTGGACTAGGACATGCAGAAGAAATGCTCAAAACTTTCGCTGACCTGCCAGCTGCAAAGCGCGCCTCGGTTACTATACTGCATGTAGTACCTCCGCAAACAAACGCAACGACAATGACGGCAAAGTGGGAAGAAGGAGGCAAAATATTAGCGAATGCAATTCAATACCTAAATTTAGACCCTAGTCGCGTTTCTTCGATTTTACGTCAAGGAGAACCAAAAGACGTAGTTTGTCAAGTAGCAGATGAAATCGAAGCAGACTTGATTATTATGGGTTCGCGCGGACTAAAACGGTTACAGTCAATTTTGTCGAACTCCGTTAGCCAATACGTTTTCCAATTATCGTCTCGTCCAATGCTACTCGTCAAAGATGACATTTATGTCAAAAAACTTAACCGAATTATGGTAGCAATGGACGGTTCGGATTCTGCTAAACATTGTTTGAAGTTAGCTTTGTTCCTAATTCAAGATGTCAAAGGAGCAGAACTATTGCTTGCCAATGTTAATACCGAATGGATAAACAAACAAGGTAAAGCTGAAGTAAACCCAGCCGACAACCCTGTTTTGGCAGCAGCACTTGCTGAAGCCAAGAAATATGGTGTGCAAGCTCGTTGTGTTTTAAGTAGCGGTAGTTCGGGACAGGATGCAATTGTTTCTAGTAGGGGTCGAGCTGGACAAGAAATTTGTCGCTTGGCAGAAGAAAATAATGTTGACCTGCTATTAATTGGTTCACCCGACCGTCGTCCCTCTATCGCTAAGAGCTTTGTTGACTTAGACCGCTTATTAGGCGCCTCACTTTCAGATTATGTTCGTGTTAACGCTACATGTCCCGTGTTACTCGCGCGTACACAAGCAGCATAAGAACGTTTGATTTGAAGGTGCGTTTCAACAAAAACCCCACACGAACAATATGTGGGGTTCCATGATTTTATACCAAATTTATTATTAAGAACCTTTTCCACCTTCACGGCTAGCGGTAACGGTGTAAAGAAGAATCAAAAAGATTGCAGGAACAAATACGAACAAAATAGTCGCAACAAACCCCAAATCATTAGTTTGCATAGTAGTGAAGCCTCTCTGTGTAATCCAGCCAACAACTTTAGGATACCACTAACTACACTAGTGGAGGTAAAAAATCTCTCAAGGCTTCGTTACAATACTAACTGGACCATTGACCAGAGTTTGACAAGCAAGGCGGTAATTTTCTGGCTTTTTCTTGAGAATACGATTTTCTGCGTCTGTGCGAGGTGAAAGATTGGATATTCCTTCGGTAATTTCGACAATACATGTACCGCATTGCCCATAACCACCGCAATTCATCATTTTCCCCCACATCTTATATATATCTATTCCATTTTGCATCGCCAAAAGCCTCATGTTGGCACCGTTTGCTGCTATGACTTCTTTGCTCTCCTTAACGAAATTCATGTTGCCCATTATTTTTTACCTCACAAACCGTCTAATTTAATTACAAACTACAAACAACTTACTTTGTTACCTAATTATATGCATTATATTAAGCTTTATTAAATTTTGTTAATTTATATTAAATTTCCAGATTCCCACTTCTTTAAGAAGTCGGGAATCTGAAAAAAATAAGACAGGCGAATAATTCACCTGCCTAGATATTAGTTAATCACGAGTTAATCACGAATCAATTACCGAAAACCGACTGCTGCTTGCCAAACAAAGGCTAAAAGTAAGAAGAACACAGGGATAATTGGTAGAACATCTACCAACGGGTCGAAAATCTGATATGCTTCTGGCAGTTTTGCCAACAACAATGTAGCTTCCATGTTAATTAAATCCACCTATCCAAACACAGCTTTAATATTTGAGATGTATCTTAACATGCAATTAGTGTCAGAGTGCTGAATGCTGAGTGCCGAGTTTACAAAACTTAAGAATCTTCAAGTGCTGAGTGTTGAGTTTTGATTAGTTGTATCTAGCCATTGGGCGAAGTCGGTGGCAAAAGTACCGTTTATTATACTTTGGCGGATTTTTTGAGTAAAGCGGATAAGTTCGGTGATGTTGTGGATGGATAACAGTGTGTAGGCAAGAATTTCTTGAGAACGTACTAAATGTGATATGTAAGCACGGCTGAAATTTTGACACGTGTAACAAGGACAAGTTTCGTCTAAAGGAGTAAAATCTTCACGAAACTTTGAATTCTTTAAGTTCCAGCGCTCACCTTGTACCATTGCTGTTCCATGACGTGCCCAGCGCGTAGGTATTACACAATCAAATAAATCTATACCTGATGCAATAGCAACCGCCATTTCCTGATATGTTCCAACTCCCATCAAGTAACGGGGTTTATTGTAAGGTAATAGCGGTGCCGTTGCTTGAACAATTTGGTGTATAAGTTCGGGTGGTTCTCCAACACTGACACCACCAATTGCATAACCTGGTAAATCAAATCCTGCTAAATTAGATGCAGCAGCCGCGCGCATATCTAAATACACTCCACCCTGAACTATACCAAACAGCGCTTGGTCACTACGCTGATGTGCAGCAATACAACGCTCTAACCAACGGTATGTTCGTGCGGTTGCTAGTTCGACTTCTGCGCGAGTTGCTGGATAAGGTGGACACTCATCAAACGCCATTATCACATCGGCGCCTAAAGTATTTTGAATTTCGATAGACTTTTCAGGTGTTAGCTTGATAATTTGACCATCGTGAGGCGAACGAAAAGTTACACCCTCTTCAGTTATTTTTCGCATTTCGCTTAAACTGAAAACTTGAAAGCCACCAGAATCAGTCAGCATCGGACGATTCCAACCCATGAATTTATGCAGCCCCCCACCACCTGCTACAATCGCTTCTCCAGGCTGAAGGTGTAAATGATACGTGTTAGATAACACCATTTGCGCTCCAGTGTCCTGAAGCTGTGCTGGAGTCATGGTTTTTACATTAGCGAGCGTTCCAACCGGCATAAATCTTGGTGTTTCAACAACACCATGCGGAGTGTGAAATACACCTGCTCGCGCACTCGTGTGATTGCACTGTGCAATACACTCGAAACAAAAGTTAGCAGTCAAAATAAAATTAACCTTTATAAAAGCTATTGAGCCAGACAAAGGTTATTTTAAGGGAATTTTTAATCTGTATTAAAAAAATGTAATGTATTACTTCCTCAAAACATATCAGAGCTATCGTCATCAAATTCCGCATCCCAACGCGCGGAAAGTACCTGCTCCATCATTGCTTCAATCGCGGTTACATTCATATTGCGGTCACGTCGTTCCTGTAAAGGAGTGGAGAGAGGAATCAAACGTAGGCGCCATCCTTCTTGTACTAAGTCAAAATGAGTTTCCTTCTCAGGGGTTTGTTTGAGTTCCAAATAGTCGAAACTGCAAACATTCAGATACAGCGCTTGGTTTGCTACCAAGGTTGAACGCTGCGAGTTGGCAAATACTTCCAGAACATCCCCCTCACCCTCGCTATGCACATGCCCATCCAAAATATAGACATAGCGAACACGCCCTAAATCGATTAGCAGTCGTCGCATATCCAACTTGTTGACAATCACGCCTGTGTTTATTATGCACGGGGCTGGTATTTTAGTATCAGGTAGATGATGAGTCATAGTAGAACAGTTAATGCTAGAAGATTATTTACAACAACGCTAACTAAAAAAATGTTACAGCTTTGTTGACCCCCTGCATTTTAATTATTATCAATATTAATTTGTTAAATGTAGGGTTTTCACCTAATAAATTGTAATTTATTATTAGCCGAAATCGGTAACACAAAACTGTCAGCTACTTAGCATTCGCTAAATAAAAGTGTTTTTTTATACTTGTATCCATTTAGATAACTATGGGATTAGCATAACAAAATTTTTTGACTGGAGTTCCTTTGAGGCGCCAATCTTATCAAAAGCTTTAAAAAAACTATTGATACCCATGTATAAACTAAACGCTTGCTTGTTCATCTGTTCAAAATTACCAACAACATTATAAATGTAACTAATATGACAACGATTTGGCATTGGTGGAAAGGCTTATTGTTAAGTTTCTTATCGAGTGTTTTATTTTATACTTCCGTACAGTTGCCACATATAGAAGGATTAACTTTCACAGAAGTCGCGCGGTTTGCTCCAGCAGTGGGTTTGATAATTGGTGCAATTCTAACACTGTTGGAAATTAGTTTGAGTTGGATAGGTATACCAACGCTAACGCGCAGCGTGCTAGTTATAGCAGCTTGGGTTTGGATTACAGGAGGATTACATTTAGATGGTGCAATGGATACAGCCGATGGTTTAGCCGTGACAAACCCAGAACGACGATTAGAAGTAATGGCAGATAGTGCAACAGGCGCCTTTGGAGCAATGGCTGCTTGCCTAATTATATTTCTGAAAGCAGCAGCACTCAACGACATTGAGAAACCTTGGTTTGTAATTATTGCCGCATGTGGTTGGGGACGTTGGGCACAAGTACTGGCTATTTTGCGTTACCCGTATTTAAAGCCCACAGGAAAAGGTGCTTTTCATAAAGAAGCGATACGTGTGCCATTGGATTTACTGCCGGGACTACTATTACTTTTAGGAGTAAGTATCCTTCAAGTTGTAATCAACCCCCAAAATCTCATATGTGTATCATTTTCTGTACTATTAGGTATCATACTGTCCATAATTGTAGGCGCCTGGTTTAACCATAAATTGGGTGGACACACAGGCGATACTTATGGCGCCGTCGTTGAGTGGACAGAAGCACTGTTTCTATGCACTATGACTTTAATGAGTGCTGAGTAGAAAGTGCTGAGTGCTGAGTTAAGTTAGGAGTTAGCACTCAGCACTCAGCACTCAGCACTCAGCACTCAGCACTCAGCACTCTTATTTGACTGGCTGTAATCGCGTGACTTTTAATTTGAATGCACCAACTCCGGTTTCTCCAAACGAACGGACGCGAACAATGTAGCTTCCGGTTTCGTTAATTCGGGTAAATAATAAGGAGTTACTGCTGCCATCCGGACCATCATCGTTTTCTGCTACAGTAGTTCCGTTGGGACCAAGTAAGGTAATAATGCTGTCAAAACTGTCGGAATTGAGGTCTACTGCTAAATTTTCCCCCTTTTTTAGCTTCACCGTGTAATCACGCGCGAAGCCACCCTGACCTGTAGGGATATCTCTTTCGGTTAATGAATCTGTGACTTCGTATGTTGATGGCAAGGGTAAAGGATTATACACTTTATTGACTTGAGCAAAACTTGCGGTTGTACTTATTCCAACAGCCAGTATAGTGGTAGGAATAATAGCTAGTTGCCTTAAAACCGCTGAAGTTTCAATAATTTTTTCCACAATAAGCAAGTATATATTTTTGTTAATTATAGTTTTTCCCTGCCTGAGTTGCCTAGGAATTTTCTGATTTATTATATTTAGTTGGTGCGGCTGTTACTGCAACACCGATAACTTCTATTCCAGCTTGATTCAGTGTTTTTACTGCTTCAAGAGTAGTGGCGCCTGTTGTGTAGATATCATCAATAATTAGTACTTGTGTTTTAATGTGGTGTGGATTTTTGACGGCTAAGGCGCCGCTCAAGCTTTTTTGACGTTCGTATTGAGATAACTCATGCAGTGCTTGAGTATCTTGTATTCGTTGCAGTCCATGTTGGAGTTTGAAACCAGTAACATTACAGAACCCTTGAGCAATTCGCTCTGCTTGGTTAAAACCCCGGTTTTTTAATTTATTTGGGTGAAGGGGTATGGGAATAACTATTAATTTTTGGAATTGGGTTTGTATTGGTGAGTTTGTTTGCCACTGCTGTCCTAACCACTGACCAAGAAGAAGTCCAATGTCTGGGTTTTTTTCGTACTTCATTACTGCAATAGTTCGTTTGAGAATACCACCATAGGCGCCCCAAGCATAAACGGGTAAGGGTTGTTTCCACAAAACACAAGAATCATTAAACTGACATTTTTGTAGTTGTTTTATACAGTTCGGGCAAATTTGACTTGATGTCGGACGCGCGCAAAGTGGACAGTTCGACTTCAAAAACAAATTAAGGAAATTTTTGACCAACACACTCTCCTAACTCCTAAATTCGCACGTGCGGTGCGCTGTTTCAACTCCTGTTGCTGCTTCATAACCATTAGATTCGTATAGCTTTACAACTTCAACGAGAATGCTGGCGGTTTCTATCCAAATTTGCTCAAAACCGTGCGACGCTATAGTTTCTTCTAGCTGTTGTAACAAATATTTTCCTATTCCAAATCCGCGAATTTGCGGTAATAAATACATTTTTCTGATTTCGACACGTCGAGACGCGATTAATCACGTCTGTACACAGAGAAGAGGGTTTTCAACTATGAATTCTTGGTTCTGGGTGCAAGGTGGCTAGTAATTCACTTTCTACTACTGCTAATTCATCGAGTCGCTGCATTACAACTTCACGGTCAAAGTAAGTATCGGCTAGCACCCAGTACATACCAAAGTGTCTTGCTTCTGAAGCCATTAAACCTTTGTAAAACTTCGCTAGTTCAGGTTCTGGGCAATGTGTGGCCAATAAGCCTAAACGTTCATGGCTGCGTGCTTCTATTAACCCTGTTACAAGTAGTGAATCTAAAAATCTATGTGGTTCATTAGGACGTACTTGCGCTTTTAACCCCGCTCCATAAGGTGGTGGTGGTAGAGGCGCCAAAGGAATGTTTCGCCGTTCTAGCCACTGGTTCACTAGCTCAAAGTGTTCTAGCTCTTCTTGGGCAATTTTCGTTAGTTCTCTTACCATCTTTGTATTTGACGGGTAGCGAAACATAAAGTTTAAGGCTACACCCGCCGCTTTTCGCTCGCAGTGCGAGTGGTCGAGTAACACAATGTCGAGGTTGGCTATAGCTTGTTCAACCCAGTCTTGACTTGTAGGTTGCTTGAGAGCATTGATTGTTGTAAGCACTGTTGACATCCTAGAATCTGTGGTATTTGAACTGCACGACTGTTTATATTGTGGCGCCTGGGAATCCTACCACAACTAAGTATATTTGCTTATATATTTTTTTGAAATATAGTTGATTGCAACAAATAGAAATAGATTTATAAGAATGTTCACATAGTTTTATTTAATTTTAAATTATGATAATTTTTGAAGCATATTAATGCGTTATTAGTACAAACAATTTTATATTTTGGTGTGTAGTGAAAAATAACCTCTCTACTTCAGTATCAGGAAAATCCAAAATCCTCAAATCCTAAAATAAATCATTCAAAACCCTATGATAAAGCAAAATTTAGTATCGTCTTATAACTTTGAAATACTTGACAAAAATATTACTCAACATGGAATTACACCTTTGTCATTAAATCCTCATAAAAAGTTAGCTACGAGTTTTCGAGATATTGGAAATATTGTAGCAGAAAGAACCGACGATACTGATTTGATGGAATGTATATTTAATGCCCTTAACTGTATACTTGGCGCCCAATTAAGGCATTTTCCAGAAAATATATTCTGGGATTTTGATTTCATGATATGTAGTATGCTCGAACAAGCTTTGAACTATAAAGAAGGAGCAATAACATTTTTGGAAATTTTTACTAATAAAATTGTAGAGCTAATGTCCATGTTTGGATGCGAGCGCGAAATACGTTTTCCTTATGTGCATGATTTAACATATGGTTTTGAATGGGCACGCTGGGTACAAAAAGACCCAGTAAATAGAATTAATATTCAACCTTTTAATCCAATTTTTTTGGATTATTTACATAGTAAAGGTAAAGAATTATTACATCGAATTAGTCTGGATGACACACGTTACCATCAAATCGACGCGCACAGCTACCGCAACCCTTTCCGTTTTTCACGTGACCCTCAAAACGAGCATAGGTTACTAACGCATCTGGCTAAATATCAGCTGATACCTGTAACTGCATGGAATTGGGACGCTACTACTATATGGGATAAACCTTTTGACCAACTTCGTGAACAGGTATCGTTAAAATTGTTTGATGGAAAACGAGGATAAGAAAGGCAATAATGAAAATTTTAGAATTAATTAACTGGTTTGAAGCTTGGGCAAACCCAGCTTGGCAAGAAAAATGGGATAACTGTGGTTGGCAAGTTGAACCAGGGGTGTTACACGAAACTGCAAATGTACTCGTTTGTTTAACACCGACTTTAGCTGTTATGCAAGAAGCTATTGCTTTACGTGAGGCACTCACTGGAGTCAATTTAATTTTTGCCCACCACCCTTTAATTTTTCACCCTTCCAAGTCGCTACGTGCTGGAGATGCAGTTGGCGAGATGGTACGTTTGGCATTTATCAATAATATAGGTATCTACTCAGCCCACACCAACTTCGACCAAGTTGAGGATGGCACTGCTGATGTTTTAGCGCAAATTCTTGAACTGAAAGAAACTACTCCCATAGTGCCAACTCAGAACGGTTTGGGATATGGGCGAGTCGGGAGTATAGCACCAACATCATTAAATGAACTACTCGCGCTCATCCAAGCTCGGCTTTCACCCCCAAATTTAATGTACTCACCTGCCAAGTTAGACCAAACCATAGAACGGGTTGCTGTTTTGGGAGGTTCCGGCGCCAGTTTTATTTCAGATGTTGCCCGTACTGGCGCCGAAGCTTATTTGACTTCGGACTGCAAGTTTCATGCTTTTCAAGAAAGTCGCGACCACAAAGTCATTTTAATTGATGCCGGACATTACGCTACTGAGCGTCCTGCTTGTAATCGTTTAGTGCAAAAATTTGAGCTAGCTGGCGTTCCTTCACTCTTAAGCCAGCTTGATGAGGATTTTCGCTTGTTTTCCCGATAAAATACCTCATTTATTTTACGTGTTAATACTTGACAAAAAGTATTTTAAATTACATGCACTTTTGTTTACTAAAGCGATTATTACGAGTGTAATATTTTTAGAACGATGCTTATACTCAAACAGCTACCTGGGGAATGTATGTGATTTTAATCACTAATGTTAACTGACTCATATCAACTTAAAACAGATAAAAGTATTCCACAGTAGAGATAATTAATCTTTCCGGTTGATGTGTCAAATATGATTCGTGCCTTAGTAGAGTCTGCTTTCCAGACAGGATATTTAAGTGTTGAATCCGAAGGTCTTCTCCACCAAGTGATAGCCACAAGAAGTTATCAACCCGAAGACCTAAAAGCTTTGGTTAAATTAAGTGAAGCTGTGTTAGCGGGTCAAGTGAAGCAAGAAGCATCGTCAAATTTGTTGCTTGAATTGATTAGACAGTTACGGTAGTCCAAGATATATCTAATTTATTTATAGTTGTTTCAAATTAGTCGCTCTTATGCTTATAGGTATACGCATTCTTAACGTTTCTTTAACAAAAAAACGACTCAACTCTGAAAACTGTTGTATTTATGTTGCTCAAAATCATTTAGGACAGCTTGAGAATGAGCTAAGATCAAATACATAGGGGTGTGAACCAAAGATAATCCCCAGAGTTCCCAACGATGCCTAAAACTACAAGTCGGCAACTCACGCAACCGCAATTAGCTCTAATTATAGAGTATAATTTATTACGTAACACAAGTAAGGACTCGCCAGTGATGATTAATCTGGTAAGAAAAAATCCTGACTTATATGATTTTTACGAGGTAGATATTCTAACTCTTATACCCGGTTTAAAGATAAGCAAGCTTTCGCGCCGTCTGTGAATGCATTAAATTGTCCAAAACCGTCAAAACAAACAAGTCATTAACTTGACTCAAGTAAAAGCCCTTTTGATATGTCAGTCTTTCGGACATCAAAACGGTGCTATTCAGTAGGGTTAATACCCAGATTTAGAAAAATTTAAACTTCGTTTAAAAAGGCAGAAGCATTAAATGCTACACCGCAAGATTTATCAATTGTGCTGCGATGGGCGTGAGGTTTGTGTTTTCTTGCGTGATCAGCAACGCTGGATAGAGCGTGCCCGCATTATAGACATTGAGGGAGATTTAGTTACCCTGAGATATGAAACAGATGAAGAAGACGAAGTTTGCTCTTGGGAAGAAATGGTTCGACTTGAGAGTATAGGTGCTGTAACACAAAAATTGTCTTCTGTACCTCGTGGCAATGTTGAGCCACTTATAACAGAAGACTGTCCGGAAGCAGAGCGCATCCGCAACCGTTACACCGACTCAAATCCAGAATAAATTCTACTTCAAACCCGCTCTTTATGAGTTTCCGTTGTAAAAAGCGTTTCCTTCAGATTTTCATTCTTTAAACCTCCATTCATTTCAGTTCCAATTTAAAGCAAAACTCGCAATCGCAGTAGTAACCCCTCTCTATCTCTATAGTGAGGGGTTATATTTTTTGCAACGGATACAACGGATGGTTAATTTTGAATCAATTAAGTCTTGTTTGTAATTAAGAAATTATCCGTTACATCCGTAGTATCCGTTGCAATTAATCCGAGCGTTCTTTGTTCAAACTTTCAAACGCGGGACAATAACCTTCAAGCGTGACTCGAAAGTTATATAGTGGTGAAGCGGTATTCCAACATCGTCCACCTCTTTGGTGACGACAGGTTCCACAGCAGTCTACATCATGCCAAATAAATTTATCGTTATTTTGACTTAACAACTCTCGCTGCGATATACCTCTAAGTACCAACTCTTCACCTTGCCATCGCGCTTCAATCAATCCTGTATCGGCAAACTGGCGCCAACGTGGGTCTGCGGTGACTGCATCAGGTAATGTAATAGATACTACTGAATTTAGCTCCGTAAGCTCACCTTCATAGTTAGTTTCCGGCGGAGCAGGTTGTAAAAACGTATCGCCAATAGGTAGGTTAACTAATACACCAGCGATGGGTGAATGTACGTGGTAACGGTTTTGTAATTCTTCAAGACTTGTCAAGTCAGCCAGATAAGTCGGTGAACCGTGGACGAATATGACGTGTTGCGGTCGGAGATTATGAATTAATTGTGTTGTACCTGGGCCATCACTGTGTTGAGCAAGAAGATAATTTTCGACGTTTACAAGTCGTGCTAGCTGATTGCTAATTTGTATATCAACTTTTTCAGGCGCCATAATTAGCCAAGGGCCTGTATCAAGCTGGCAGTATTCGTTAATATCAACTTGATAAGAATCAGTTAAAACGATACAAGAAGACTTACCGACAATTGAACGTGAGGCAGGATGCAAGCGTCGAACTCTCGGACGGACTCGCTCATCCCAAAATAACGGTTGATGTCGAGCAAAATTTTGGACAGACGGAGGTAGATGTGGTAAAAGTTCAAGGTAAGCATCACAACCAACAGCAACCGTGTCATCTACCCAGATATCCAAGTCACGTCCAGTAAAATGATGATGACTACGAAGCAGCATTAACATTTCTTGCCCTAAACCAAGAGCAGAAGTCAACATTAATACAGAATAACCATCTGCAACTGCACGGTTAACTCGTTCTGCCAGTTGGTTTTCTTGGTTACGACGGTGCGAATGACGCGCGGTGCCATACGAACCTTCAATAATCAAAACATCCAACTCTAGCCCTCGCAATTCTTCTAAACGCAAACCCTCAACTAAACGGGAGTTAGATAAGAAAAAGTCACCCGTGTATAAAAGTTTGTAAGTGCGCTGTGGTGTTGTGTAAGTAAGTAGAGTCGCGACGGCGCCGGGTAAATGACCAGCAGGAAATAACTCAGCAACTAAACCATCTTTAAGTTCAATAGGAGTACGCAACGGCAAAGCTTGACAAAAAACTAAATTTTCTTTGTCTTCACGTTCCAACCAATTAAGAGGAAGCAGTTTGCTCGTTACCTCACTTGCGTAAATAGGTAACAGTGGGAATGTTTCGTGTAGTTTTAATAAACCTCTCGCATGGTCGGAGTGAGCATGACTAACGACAGCAAAATCCGCTGGTACTGGTGAACTGCCTGGACGTGCGGATTTTTTTAACCCCTTAACTAAAGAGGAAATATCACTAAGTCCACAGTCAAGCAAAATGCGATGTTGTCCTAACCGTAATAACAGACAAACACCTTCACCGTCATGGTGAACACCATACGGTACGCACTCTAATTCACATATCGGTTCCCCAGTATCATACTGGGAGGATACCGAAATGCGGTCGCTCATCCTTTCCCTCCCATTACTGATGTAGAGACGCGACATGTCGCGTCTTTTAATGTCGCGTCTTTAATATCGCGTCTTCACAACTGATTTAATGTGCAGACCCATTACCGTGATAATTGTCCGAATCATAAAATCCATTCTTAGTGCCAAAGAATAGACAAGCGAAAGTGAAGACAACAGTTAATCCGACTAAAATTAGCTTTACGGTCATTTGTTTTGTATCCTTTTTGCTTAGTAGGTTTTGAGTTTTATAAGAAACCCTGGTAAAAGTTTTATGACTTGAAAATCTTAACTAATCTTTACTATTGTTATATCGATTAAGCAATAAGTTAACTTACCGCTTCGCAGTTCAGATTGTAGAACTTTTCTGCTCATGTGTCCATCTACCGATGTAACAAAAATTATCGGCATTATGACTTATGCACATAGAATCCATAAACTAAGTTTCTCATAATTATATTTACATTTATTTAGACTTGTTGATAATACTTAACTTTTATTTAAGGTACTATGATTCCAGCATTCACAAGCGATTTGCCAATCTTCTTGTGTGTGTATTACCAAAACCCGGACTTTACTTGATGGAAGAGCGATATCGATATCAATTGGTTTACTTTGGTTAAGAGTGGAGTCTATCTGCAAACCCAAGAAACCAAAAGCTTCACAGACATCTAAACGCACGTCTGGAGAATTTTCGCCAACCCCAGCAGTAAATACCAATACATTTATACCCTGTAAGCTAGCGAGCATGGCGCCGATATAGTATCTGATGCGGTGTATGTAAATGTCGTATGCTAACTGTGCTGACTCATGACCTTCGGATATAGCATCGCGAATTTGCCGCATATCAGCGGAAACACCAGAAACTCCGAGTAAACCAGAGGATTTATTCAGAATTTTATCAAGCTCTGCTGCCGTGTAATTGTGTTTTTGCATTAGATGTATAAGTACACCTGGGTCAACAGCACCAGAACGACTCCCCATCATCAAGCCATCAAGAGGTGTAAAACCCATTGTTGTATCGATACTGCGTCCATTTTGAATCGCTGCGAGCGAGCAACCGTTACCAAGATGACAGTTAATTATCCGGAGTAAGCTCAAGTCTTTACCGAGAATTTTTGCCGCACGTTGTGTACAGTATTGATGGCTAATACCATGAAAACCATAGCGACGAATACCTTGGGATACCCATTCTTTTGGAACTGGAAATATCGCCGCAGCATCAGGCATATTACTATGAAATGATGTATCAAATACTGCAACTTGTGGGACATCGCCCAAATATCTTTGAATCGCTTCAATACCTTCTAAACTAGCTGGATTGTGAGATGGCGCCAAACTAACAAGAGATTTGATAGTGTCTATAACAGACTGCGTAATTAGTACACTTTGTTTGTATTCTTGACCACCATGTACAACTCGATGCCCAACTATATCTATTTCTGATAAGTCGTTTATAACCTTGGTGGAGCCTTGAGACATAGTATCAAGCACGTGAGTAATAATTTCAGGACGCGATAACTTTGATATATTTTCCTTAACTTCCGCTTCAAGAGTCTTTATTTCGATTTCAACCAATGAATCAACCGACGAATCCTGATGAGTCCAGTCAACTTTTGCTTCCCAAATAGGTCTAGGTGCAGATGCTGGGATATCAGCTTCTATTTCGTATAAGCAACTTTTCTGACTGCTCGAACCTGCATTTAATACTAGTATTTTCATATTACTGCTAGTCAAGACCACAAATTGTATCTATGTGTAAAGCTACATTGCTACTTTCACAAACATAATTGCTAGACTATCTGCTGGAATCATATAGCAGCGTAGAAAATGAAGCGTGTCAGTAAAGCCTCATTGATTTTAATCTTAATGTTTTCTTTAGTTTGTTCCCCAGTATTGGCATTGAATAGAAATGATACAATACCTACTATCAGTAAATTCAATGGGAATGAGTTTTTTAAGGCGAATACTCAAGGGGTGTTGATTGCCCAGAACAAGAAAAAAGGGATTTTAGAACGATTTGGGTTTAAGCCCAAAGACCGCAAACCCAAACAAAAACAAAAAGTGCAGCAAAAACAAAAGCGTAAGGGTTTTCTGAGTAGATTTAGATTAAACCCAAATAAAACTCAAAAGCCAAAGAACCAGAAACGCGGTTTTCTACAACGCTTTGGCTTTGGCAAAACGTAAATCCTGTTTTTTATCTATAAACTTAAAGTTTCTTGAAAAATTGCATAAAAATCTCGGAACATCCTCTATAGAAATAAATAGAGGCTTTATTCTACATCAGGTCTATAAAGAACTATTGAGTAAGTATTTAAACTTACATCGTTCACCTATGTCACCCTCTATGTAACCAAACCAACTTAAAACTCTATAAATAGGGAAATAGATATGAACTCCTCTGACACACCTATTAACAACAATCAAGACGTTTCCATGACTTCTGCAACACCCCAGCACACTGAAGTGGCGCCGACAGTAAGAATGACTCAAACAATACAGTCACTAACAGTATGTGATTATTTGGGAGGGTTAGCAGTTATGTTGATATTTCTCGCAATTACGCGGATGATAACGCAAGTCGTTATGAAGCGCAAATCAAAGAAATGCTCAGATGTAGAATTTCTCGAACGCATTTGGAAAATGGATGCTTCCAAAATCAATCACTAGCTGATTTGATCAAGAGTAGTTACTGGTGAAACAACACAGTCATCATTGGTAGCAGTGCGAACAAAAACAGATACCAATATTGTGAACTAAATTGTGTTGGTTGTGCATCAGATTCCGTTTGGTTGAGTAAAGCTTCAATACGCTGTTCTAAACGTTTACCGTGACTTGATGAACCTAAAGCTGCACAAAATACTTCGCCCTTTACTTTGGCTATTTCTAACGGCGCCTGTCTTGAAACAACGAATAACAAAGACTCAGCAAGTAGTAGGTTGTCAACTCTGGAAGCGGCGTAAGCATCGGCACGCAGTTCGCGTAATATGAGTAGTTCTTCCCATAGAACCTTTGTATTGGGCAACCAAGAAGTACATTCGCGCATCCAACCAAGCCAGAAAAACCAAAATGTATCGTGGTAATGATAATGTCCTTGCTCGTGAGCAAGAACTGTTTCTAAATGAGGAAATGAAAGACTTTCCAATAAACCTTTACTAATGACAAGCTCGGATTTCCAAAAACCGATTTGTCCGGCAAAAAGTGCTTGTGTATCGAGAATTTTGACTGTTTGATTTCCAATTTCAGCTTGAGGACACGCACTTATAGAGTGTATATATTGCCACCCGTTATACGTTAATTTTGCAAATAAAAAGCTGAAAAAACCCAGACTAGTAACAGCCAAAGCGTAGCTCAAACAACCTGTTTGCCAAATACCCATTCGACCTTGAGGACCCATGCACAAAAGTGCAACAACGGTTGTAAAAATTAGTAAAGGTGGAAAAAGAAACTTTAATAGTGTTTGGCGCCAGTGAACTCGGATATTAGTAGATGTAGATATTGAAGTTGCAGTGCGTCGTATTAACCAAGCGGTTATCAATGATGTGAGAATGATTATTAGATGCATTATGATTGTTCCTCTCTTGCTGTGCGTGCATCCTGTATGCGTTTGGCAATAGCTTGAATTTGGTCGCTACTTGCTTGATCAAGGCTATCAGCAAAAGCTGCAATCACATCAGGGTTGCCAATTGCTAAAAATCGCTGTAGCTGTTCGTGTGCTTTAATTACTTCTGCCTGTTGTTTTGTGAGTAACGGGCGCCAGTAGAACGCGCGTCCACACTTGTCGCACTTGAGCCATCCTTTGTCAGTGAGACGACGCAGCACGGTAGTCACAGAAGTATAGGCCAGTTCTCGGTTAGGGTCAGCCAAGATACGGTCATGTACATCTTTAACGGTAACGGAATCGAGTTCCCAAACAATATTTAATATTTCCGCTTCCAGTGGACCAACTGAAAGCTGTTTAGGACGATACTCAGGTAAAGGCGCCATAGGATTTTGGATTTTGGATTTTGGATTTTGAATTTTGGATTTTAGCGAATAGGATTTTACAAGCATACTGCACTCCCTATAACTCGCTTTGGTGCGTGAAGGCTACCAGACTTGCTTTGTATTCAAAATTTTGGTAGCCTTCACGCACCCTACGCACTCCTATACATACTATTTAAAATTACAATAAATTGAATCAAATTTACCTCAAACACATACGGTGTATATTTCTGCTTTTTCTAGCTTATACGACAGTAAGCCCAAAGGTAGTTACAGGAGGCACAAGCGGAGATAAGGTAGATAAATGAGTAACACAAAAACAATATAAATTGTTTCAGGTGCTGCGATTCTAGTTGATTGCATCAATTAGCTTAGAATGTTCAGAGCGACAATAAATATAAAATCAGGTCTATACAGAGCGTGAAGCTATTTGTTTATCACACTCCGGAACAAACTCCTAACCGCGAAGTACCCGAGTGTGCCATCGCAGTTGACGTATTAAGGGCAACAAGCACTATTGCCACAGTTTTAGCGGCTGGAGGCGAAGCTGTGCAAGTGTTTAGTGATTTAGATAAATTAATGCAAGAGAGTGAAAACTGGCACCCCGATAAACGGCTACGCGCCGGCGAAAGAGGTGGCGCCAGAGTTCCTGGGTTCGATCTAGGCAACTCTCCCCTCGACTGTACTCCTGAGTTAGTACATGGAAAGCGTTTATTTATCAGTACCACCAATGGAACTCGAACTTTACAAAGAATTCAAGATGCTGGTGCTGTAATCGCAGCAGCACTAATCAACCGTGCAGCGGTAGTAAAGTATGTGGTGGAAAAAGAACCAGATAATGTTTGGATAGTTGGTTCAGGTTGGGAAGGAAGTTATTCACTTGAAGATACTGTATGTGCAGGCGCCATTGCCCATAGTGTTTGCCAGCACACTAACCAATCTATAGACCAAATAGCAGGTAATGATGAAGTAATAAGCGCAATTTCGCTATATTCCCAGTGGCAAGAAAACCTTTTAGGGTTATTAAATCATGCCAGTCACGGACAGCGCTTATTGCGTCTTGATGGTCACGAAGACCTTAAATACTGTTCTCAAACAGATATTTTAGATGTCTTACCTATGCAGCATGAACCTGGAGTCTTAAAAAAACACAATTAATTATTTAGAAGTAAAAATTTTTAGAAACCGGATTTAGTAGTGTAAATCCGGTTTTTTTGTTTAAAATAAACTCTTGTAAAATCCAAACTCTTGTGGAATGGGCATCCTTGCCATTAGCGTCAAGTTAAGCTAAAACCTACTACGTCACCTCCAATTCGCAATTCGCAGTTC
>NZ_JBXXZH010000167.1:0-21346 GCF_059640475.1 Calothrix sp. CBUCES-K 9914 | reverse complement strand
TAAACGTTCCTTCACTGGTAGCAATCATTACTTTTTGCGCGCTGTCAGCGTAGCGAACTGAAGTTGTAGTAATGCGACTGTCTACACCTTTAAGTAGGTCTGTATAAAAATCACACAATTCTTTTTTCTTAACTAGGGGAATTTTTCGCGGGTCGGTTCCTGTTAATGGTAAATTACAACTTGCTCGTACTGGATTAATTGGCGCCAGTATAGTTTCCTCATCTCCGATTATCCTTGCAGCAGCAATAGCTTCCTCAATTCGTTCTTCAATTGCGCTAATTCTGTTGAAACTACTTAAACCCCAGCCACCTTTATAACACGCGCGAACATGTCCACCAATTGAAATGCTTTCGCTGAGAGTTTCTACTTTGTCACCACGCAATACAATATCTGTCCCTTCAGCTTCTTCAAGACGAATCATTAAATAATCGACACGTGGAGAATAACGCTTAATCAGGTCAGAAAGCAAATTTTGTGCATCAGCTAGTTTTGTTGCCATTTGATCCGGTTGTGTGAGGAGAACTATATTATATTTAACCAAAAATGATACTTATGAACATTCCTGTAAATATCTCGGCACAAACACAATCACGCAAAGCTGACCACATCCGTATCTGTTTGGAAGAAGATGTTGAGTTTCGACAAACTACTTCAGGATTCGAGAAATATCGCTTTACTCACTGCTGTTTACCAGAAATCGACTGCGATGAAATTGATATTAGTACTCAGTTTCTGGGCAAAACACTCAAAGCACCCCTCCTAATTTCCTCAATGACGGGGGGTACAGAACAAGCGGGTATCATTAATCGTCGTCTCGCCGAAGTGGCACAAAGCTATAAAATCGCAATGGGTGTGGGTTCACAGCGTGTAGCAATAGAAAAACCTCAAGTTAGCGACACTTTCGCGATTCGCAAACACGCACCTGATGCGCTGCTGTTCGCTAATTTAGGCGCCGTTCAGCTTAACTATAAATATGGTTTAGACCAGTGTCTACAAATTGTGGACATTCTCGAAGCTGATGCCCTGATTCTACACCTTAACCCCTTACAAGAGTGCATCCAACCGCGCGGTGATAAAAATTTTAAAGGTTTGCTTGACAGAATAAGTTTATTATGCTCAAAAATCCCAGTCCCAGTAATAGCAAAAGAAGTAGGTAACGGAATCTCTCAAGTAATGGCGCAAAAGCTAATCGCTGCTGGAGTTCAAGCAATTGATGTTGCGGGAGCAGGTGGTACTTCGTGGGCAAAAGTCGAAGGTGAGCGCGCCGAAACTCCTATGCAGCGGCGCCTGGGGAAAACTTTTGCAGATTGGGGTTTACCAACAGCAGAGTGTATAAGCAGTATTCGGGTAGTTGCTCCAAAAATACCATTGATAGCATCCGGGGGACTACGCGACGGTTTGGATGTAACCAAAGCTATTGCACTGGGAGCTGATATTGCTGGGTTGGCAATGCCATTTTTACGCGCGGCAGCAGACTCAGAAACGGCAGTTTGCGATTTAGCCGACGTTTTAATCGCCGAAATCACAACAGTGTTATTCTGTACTGGTAACAACACTTTGGCAAAACTTCAGTATTCAGGAAGTTTGCAGCGTCTAGAATAAGTAATGGCAACAATAAAAAAATCATAAGAATATTCAGCCATTGGCTTTTTTAGTGTTAGGAGTCTCTTAATACGTGGAAATATAAATGTATCAATAGTCATTAGTTTTTGTCATTTGTCGTTTGCTAGCAGCATGGAGCGCGAATGACTAATGCCCAATGACGATTGACTATTAACTATTGACTAATTGAAAGTGGATTGTAATGGGTAACTTTTTTAAACAAACGATTGCTAGCTTACTGGGAAGCTTACTGGGGCTATTTATATTTTGCGGTGTCGGCGCCACAGGATTTTTAGTACTACTTTTTGTGGCAGCATCAAGCGATGCTGGACCTCAAGTCAAAGACAAGTCGGTTATAGTATTTGACTTGTCGATGAACATTACCGATGCTCCACCCAGTTCGAGTGAAGTTTTTAGCGAAGTTTTCTCAAGTTCTAATGAACAACGCATGACTTTGCGAAACATTTTAGACGCCATCGAAAAAGCGCGAACTGATAAGCGAATAGTTGGCATTTATCTTGATGCAACTAAAAGCGGACGAGGTAGTAGTGTCGCAGGATTTGCCACACTTAAAGAAGTTCGACAAGCTTTAGAAAAATTCCGTGCAGCAGGCAAAAAAGTCATCGCTTATGGAATGGAGTGGAGTGAACACGAGTACTACTTAAGTTCAGTTGCTGATACAATAGTAGTAAATCCTTTGGGAGCAATGGAAGTCAACGGGTTTAGTTCACAGCCCATGTTCCTCTCCGGCGCCTTACAGAAGTATGGTGTAGGTGTACAAGTAGTGCGGGTTGGTAAATTTAAGGGTGCGGTTGAGCCATATATACTCAACAAACTAAGTCCAGAAAATCGCGAACAAACACAGAAACTTTTAGATGATGTGTGGGGCGAATGGCGAAGTGCGGTAGGAGGAAGTCGTAAAATTAACCCAACGAAGTTGCAGAACATTGCCGACAGTCAGGCAATATTAGAAGCAGCAGATGCCAAAAAGTTGAGTTTAGTAGATAAAGTCGCTTACCAAGACCAAGTAGTTGATGACCTGAAAAAGTTAACAGACGCAAAACGCGAAGATAGAACGTTTAAACAAATTAGCCTTTCTGACTATGCCGAAGCTACAGACAAAAAACTTGATTCTGAAATTTCTTCAGGAAATAAAATTGCTGTAGTTTATGCAGAAGGTGAGATAGTAGACGGACAAGGTGAAACAGGACAAATAGGTGGAACCCGGTATGCAAGAATTTTCAATAGAATTCGTCAAGATAAAAATGTCAAAGCTGTAGTATTGCGTATCAACAGTCCTGGTGGTAGTGCAACTGCTGCGGAGGTAATTCAACGCGAGGTAAAATTAACTCGTGAAAATAATATACCCGTTGTTGTATCAATGGGTGACGTTGCTGCATCAGGTGGTTATTGGATAGCGACAGATTCCAACCGAATTTTTGCTGAACCGAATACAATCACAGGTTCTATTGGTGTCTTTGGCTTGTTAATGAACTTCCAAAAACTTGCCAACGATAATGGTATAACTTGGGATGCAGTCAAAACTGCAAAATATGCAGATAATCAAACAGTCGCGCGTCCCAAATCACCAGAAGAGTTAGCAGTATACCAGCGTAGCGTCAACCGTATTTATGGCTTGTTCTTGAATAAAGTATCCCAAGGACGCAAATTACCCCAACAGAAAGTCGCAGAAATTGCACAAGGTCGCGTATGGTCGGGAACTGCTGCAAAAGACATTGGTTTAATCGATGAGATAGGTGGTTTGGATGCAGCAATAGGATATGCAGCTGACTTAGCAAAATTGGGAGACAAGTGGAAATTACAGGAATATCCAAAACGCGGCACATTTGAAGAACGCTTTTTCAGTCGCGCGGCTGATGAAGTACAAACAGCTTTGGGTATAAAAGAAGATGCAAAACCAAATCCAAAACATCTCCTAAACTCAGAACTGCAAAAACTACAGCAAGAAATTCAAGTTTTGCAAAACCTCAACGACCCACTCAACATATACGCGCGCTTACCGTTTAACCTCAAAATCGAATAATAAGTAATGAGTGCTGAGTGCTGAGTAATGAGTGCTGAGTGCTGAGTGCTGAGTGCTGAGTGCTGAGTAATGAGTGCTGAGTGCTGAGTGCTGAGTGCTGAGTTTTACTCCTAACTTTACTCAGCACTCAGCACTTTCTACTCAGCACTAGTTTTTATGCAAACGCTTCAGATTTATAGCGAATACCAGCTTGTTTGAGGCGCCGCAAAACTTCATCTAAACGGTCGCATTCGCAAATCAAGCTTACGCGCACGTATCCTTCACCACCACTACCAAAAGCATTACCTGGTGTTAACACGACACCTGTCTTTTGTAATACATCGAGTGCAAAATCTGTAGAACTCATTCCAGGTGGACATGGAACCCACAAATACATGGTGGCTTTGGTTTTACTCACATTCCAACCTAAGTGTGATAAGCCTTCGATGAGGTAATCACGGCGTGTTTGGTAACGTTTTTGAACTTCGTACAAGTAAGTATCAGGAAGTTGTAATGCAGTTTCTGCCGCTGCTTGTAATGCTGCAAAAATACCGTAATCTAAATTCGTCTTAAGTGTTCGCAGTCCTTGAATAACATGACGGTTGCCAACTACAAATCCAACGCGCCAACCTGCCATATTATAGGTTTTGGACATCGTGTGAAACTCTACACCAATTTCTTTGGCGCCAGGAATTTCTAGCAAACTTGTAGGTTGATAACCATCAAAAGCTAACTCCGCATAACATAAATCATGCACAAGAAGGATTTCATACCTACGTGCAAAAGCAACTATTTCTTCAAAAAACTCGCGATCTGCAGTTGCCGCAGTCGGATTACTAGGATAATTGAAGTAAAGAATCTTTGCTTTACGCACGATATTATCAGGAATTGCCGCTAAATCAATCAACCAGTTATTCTCTGGCTTCAAAACCAAGCTGTGAACACTTCCCCCAGCTATTAATGGCCCACGAAAATGTACTGGGTATGATGGCGAAGGCACTAATACAACATCACCTGGGTTGATATAAGCAAGCGCTAAATGTGCCAAACCTTCCTTTGAACCAAGTAAAGGTAAAGCTTCACTGTCCGAGTCTAACTTTACACCATAACGACGGTAGTACCAATTTGTAATGCAACCCCGAAAACTGGCAGTTCCTTCAAATGGCGGATAACCATGATTTGAAGGATTCTGCAACGCTTTTATCGCTGCGTCAATCACTGGTTGAGGTGTACTACCATCGGGGTTGCCCATCCCCAAGTCAATTAAGTCTAAACCTTGTTCCCGTGCCTTTGCCTTTAGTTCGTCTAACCGAGCAAAAGGATAAGCAGGTAATTTTTGTATTCGTTCTGCGGACTTTATCCAACTTAAACTCATTGCTCAACCTCGCCACTCACTCCCAAAACAGAAACGCGACTCATCGTATTTGTATCTATTGGCGCCGTCGTCGAAACCATCGCTGCCATTAACTGTTCAAGCGAAACTTTGAACGGCAGTCGGTGAATATCAGATTTAGGGTCGAGGGCAATTTCTGCGGCACTAAGCAGTTGTCGCAGAGTTACCGAAGCCAAACCTAAATCACTCAAAGAGCGTGGCAAGCCAATTTCTGCATAAAATTTTAATAGTTGCTGTCGCGCTGCCTCAGATAGCTGGCTACCTTGAACCATCTCTTCTAAGCGTAACTGCACTAAAATTCCAAAAGCAACTTTCTCACCGTGGATACTATGGCGCCCACAAATATGAGTTAAACCGTTGTGAACTGCGTGTGCTGCAACTGTACGACATTGTGCGCCACCTAAACCGCCAATTACTCCCGCAAGTAAAACGGAAGCATCAACGACTTCTCGCCAAGCTTCACCACCAGGTTCTTGTATAGCTTTACCAGACTTTTGGAAAAGAATATCACGTAAAACGCGCGCTTGCTGAACCGCAGCAATAACCATAGTTTGTTCAGAGTGTCCGCTACTAACCGAAGCTTCGTACCACTTCGCGATAGCATCACCAATACCCGCGACCAAAGTACGAGTCGGCGCCCTCTGCACCAAATCATAATCCAAAATGAGCAAATCAGGACAGCGAGCTAACCCAACGTCATAAAGAAATGCTCCTTCATCGCTATAAACATTTGACAAAGCAGTCCATGCAGCACAAGTTGCCGCCGAAGTTGGGACTGTAACCACTGGTAAATCTAATTGGTAAGCGACTAACTTCGCAGTATCCAACGCTTTACCACCACCAACACCAATAATTACATCACAAGAATGCTTTTGAGCCTCCGTGCGTAAATGAAGCAAACTTAACTCACTACAATCAGGACTGTAATAAGCACACGAACATTGCAACGCTTTGGCATTTAAAACAGGCTTTAAAAACCCTTCAATGTCAGTCAGCGTTTTACCACCAATAATCAAAGGACGCTTACCCAAACGGGCAATATCATCAACAGCAGCTGCCAACACTTGAGTACCACGAATTACCTTCGCAGGGGCAACCGCAAGGAAAGATAACGAACTAGAAGTTTGAGTAGACAACTTATCTGCTAGAAATTTATTCTTCATATAACTAATTAATTAACATTAACATTTCTGTATACTTTTTATAAGTCCTTAAATATAACCTAACTCACGGTAGAGACCGAATTAATTCGGTCTCTACAATAGTTGGCGAGGGTTTAGGCAGCGTTATGCTGTAGGTTTGGGCAATAAAGCGAACTTGTCTTGAAAAATTTCGACTGCCATATTCGAGTCATCGCGATTAGCCAAAGAGCGTTTGACTTCTCCCAAGTACAATGGTATTGAAACACCTGGTTCTGGATGAATTACAGTGCGCGCGCGAACAACCATTAGATTATTTGTACCAACCCCAAGGCGCCCATAGGAGTATAAGTCAGTTGCAGCTTGACGAAGAGTTGCGTCGAGTTGGGTTTGAGTAATTTTGTTGGGGAGGGAAATCACGGTTTGTGTAGCTCCATTGTCATAGACTAGGCTGTAGCGTATGGCGCCAGGAATAACGGTTCTTGTAAGTGGCGCCAGTGATAAAGCAAATAAACCTGCTGTCACTACCAACATAAACCCGGTTGTACCAACCAGTCGAAAGCGAATACCCCATTTAAGAACAAAAGCTAAAATCGTTATGACGACAAACGCTAAAGTAGCGATTCCCGACCACTGAGTGTATTTGACAAATTCCGGTTGGATATTCATATAAGTCTTCTAACCAGGCATTTTAAAATTCAATAACGGTATATATTCTACTACTGCTTAGGTTGCACAATTAGTTGCACAACTAAAAGGCAAGTTTTATCCCAAGTAGATAGATAGGGTAATTTATACCATAGACTGATTAATCTAGTTTTTGGCATAAACATAATTATTGGGTATATCCAACAGAAATAAAAAAGGAGAAAACCCGTGACAGAAGAATTAAAACCAGGTGACAAAGTTAAGTGGGAGACTTCGCGCGGAGAAACAGTAGGAGAAGTCGAAAAGAAACTCACCTCACCCACAGATATAAAAGGACATCACGTAGCAGCTTCTAAAGACAATCCCCAGTATTTAGTAAAAAGTGACAAAACTGGTAAACAAGCAGCGCATAAACCAGATACGCTTGAAAAAGTAGACGACTAATATCTTGAAATACCCAATTACCCATTACCCATAGACCATAATTGAAAAATATGAGTAAAGAAGTAAAATCTGTAATCGATCAATTCCGCGCGTCGGTAAATATGAAACCACGGGAACTCGAATCATGGTTGAAAACTGAAGAATCAAAATCCGTGGGAATGACGAAAGAGGGAGAAGAAGAATCAGTTGGACACAAGTCGGGAAAATATATTATCGAATTGCTACAAAAAGATGAAAATGAATATACAGAAGACGATTTAGCACACATGAAAAAAGTCGTAAGTTATATTCATCGTCATTCAGCACAAAAACCAGAGGGTGATATTAAACATACCCACTGGTGCTATTCTTTAAAAAATTGGGGATACGACCCAGTAGCGTCACGCACCTGACTGTAAATCGCATTTTTCTTTTATCCAAATCATTCGGTGCGTGACGCTACCAGATCATTAACTTAGTTTAATAATTGTTGTAGCATCACGCACCCTACTTTTATCCAAACCAGTGCGAAGGTTCACAGTTAGGTTGAACGGTATTATTAAACAATCTGCTAATCCATTCAGATTTTTGCTCCATAATCAAGCGAATACCTTGATGGATTATGCTTTGTACGTGCAACTTTGCTTGCAACGGATTGCGTGGTAACTTATCCTTGATTCCGCAGGTAGTATCAAAATCACTATCTAAACAAGGAATTTGACTAGCAACATAATCTACTAGCTCCTGACGGAAATCAGGAATTGCGAAGACTTGCTGATAAGGTGTATAAGGATATGTATCTAAAACCTTTTGAATTTCTGCAACAACCGACTCTAACGTTAATTTAACAGCAGTTTCCATATCCATACTCCCTTGATTCTCGTTATACCAATCTGAATACCAATCTGAATACCAATCTGAGTGAAAGTTTTTTTAAGCAAGCGAAAATAGCTCAATCGAGTTCTTATACTAATCGAACTAGAGTGAAGCTTTGCCCCTTAAACAAAACTTTATTTTTAGTAAACAAAATTTTACTTTTAATTAACATTAGCCTGCCGACAAACTAACTTGGTAGACAGCCATATGTTAATTATTGATTTTTTCTGACTTTTGGCGCAAAAAATACACAAAACTCATTGTGAACATTTGGGCAAAATTAGCTAATAGTTAAAAATATAAATAATGAATATATTATTAAGAATTAGCTTTCAACTACATGACAATTACAGCTATCAATGCGAGCTGGTGCATTTCAAAATAATGAGTAAAAAAAGATACTCAAAGGTTGAGTGAAAAGCTTGCACTGTATATACAGGAACAAGTGTAATTAAGTAATTGGTATCAAAACTTACGACTCATTCATTCTAAGAGACAATTATTGCAATCGGTAGAGACATCAAATCTTTTTAACTATTTCTTAAGATTTAGCTCAGATTCTAGTTCAGATGGGTTGTAGGGTCGGCACATAACATATACGTGGGCTAAGTAGAAAACCTAGCCACAGGTAATTATTAGTACTTAAGCAAAGTAGGTAATGAAGTAAGCTTTGCTAAAAAATTAGTATTTTCTAGCGTGCTATTGGGTTTAAGTAGAGAATTGATAGCGCTTGCCGAGGAAAGTCCAGAGTCAATGGCGCCAGCAATCAAATTACCTCCGCACCAATCACCGCAACAAACTAAGCGTTGTGAGTCAGCCGCGAGAAGGGTTTCTTGTAAGGGGGTACGGGGAAAAGCGTAACGCCAACGATGAACCTGTATCCAATCAGGATGTGCGAGCCAATCAAATCCAATTAAATTAGCGGCAGCATCTAACATATGTTGTCCAACAGGTTGTAAATCTTGAGTTTCCAAATTTGATGAGGCAAAATCAGCACTGCTTTGAACTACAAAAACAGGTTGAGAAGCGTTAGGGCGTTTAGTGCTGTCAAAACCAACCCATCCTAAGATACTATCGTTTTCAAATGTCATAGCTCGCCATTGAGGAAGTGGTAGTGATGTTAGAGGATAACCAGCCATGACGCTAATGCTAGGGAAAAACTCAACCGAACGCAGTTTGTCAATAAATGTCGAATCTAGAATACTACCTTCGAGTGGTTCGAGTAGCGTTAAAGCTTGAGGCGCCGGAATTGCAATAACTAAAGCTTTTGCAGTTATTTGCTCATTGCTTCCTTCGAGAGTCAGGCGCCACTCGTGATTTGAGTCAAGATTAACTTTAATGACACGCTCATTCAGAATTACGTCTAAATCTTGGGCGAGAAATTTGGCGACAGAACTCATTCCTTCCGGACTTACATATCTAGGTTGCATTGATGACACAAAGTTCTCAGACTTTTCCATAAAAGTACCGTCCCAAACTTGAAGAACGTTACGCTGTACAAGTAACTCAATGAACTGAGTCATCAATTTACCTTTTGGCTTGATGTAACATGCACCGTGGTCAGCACAAGTATCATGCAAGCGACGAGTTGCGACTCTGCCACCAAAACCGCGAGATTTTTCAACTACCAACACTGAGTATCCAGCTTGACTTAACTGCTGCGCGCAAACTAAACCAGCCATTCCGGCGCCTATTACTACAATATCTGCCATAGGTTAGTGGTTAATGGTTCAAGTAATGATGGTCAATGGTCAATTAGCCCATTAGCTATAAGTATTACCATTGGGCAACGAAACCTGATAGTAGAATAGGGAACAGAGACAGAGCTTCGTAATGGAGGAAGGGAAATTGGATGAGCTGAGGGTAGCCTTGGAACTGGCAACAGAGGATGAATTAAAGGATTTAACAGCAATCCTGTTTAGTCGTAAATTCAACCCCCTCGATTACGTACAGACACCCGAACCAATCGAAGTGCAAAGCCAAAGCCGTGAAGCTTGGCTGTTAGCGCTTGAAGAACGCTTTCGGTATTTAGCCGCCGATGGTATCACGGTTTTACGGGGACGCACGAATCAAGTTACTTACCGACAAGCTTTAATTCAGGTTTGTAAGTATTTGAAAGTAACTTATTCAGAAGATTTGGCGACGGTTGATTTAGAGGCTGAAGTCTTTTTACATTTATTAGGGCGCGTTTGGCGGAAATTACCTGCTGCGGACAAACAAAAGTTGACCGAGCGAGTACAAGCGCAGCTAGCAAAATCAATATCTACCAACGAGCCGCTACCTTTATTATTGCAGCCCGACCCACTCGGACTGTTATTTAAAGGAGGTAGTGCGCTGGCTTTAACTTCAGTAGTTCAACCGCTGTTGCTTAGACAAATCGCGCGTCAATTTGCTACGCATTTTGCAGCGTACCAAATGGCACGTACTGCAGCACTGGAAGGTGGGAGAGTAGCAGCCGGACAGTTCCAAAATTACGTAGGTTTACAAATGGCACGTCAAGGAATGGCGGTAAATGCAGCACGTTACGGCGCCGCGCGTACAGTGTTTGCGTTTATTGGTCCAATGATGTGGACGTGGTTTCTTGCTGATTTAGGGTGGCGGACAATAGCAACAAACTACGGTCGGATTATCCCTACGATTTTTACAATCGCTCAAATTCGTCTAACTCGTGGCGAAGAATGTTGGGAACCGGCTTGACATTGTTGTCATTAGTCATTAGTCATTAGTTTAAAAGTTTAAAAGTTTTTAGCCATTTGTCTTAGTCCTTCGTCATCAGCCCTAGGACATATAGACGAAAAACCAAAAACAATTAACATTACTACTTTTGACAAATGACTAAACAAGGTTCACAGCATCCAGATTCAAAATTACAACTACCTTGGAATATCGCTCAATTTGGAGCGCTAATTTTAGCTCTAATGCCAGCACTGGGGGTAATTAGCTTAAGCTTGGCACTACTTATTACTTGGGCATTTAAGTACAAAATTCTGATTAGGCGCCCTTTATGTCAGGGATTTGGGATTTTTAGCTTACTACTTATCGTCACAACGTTCTTTGCACAGGATAAAATACCTGCACTACTGGGATTACCGAATTTTTTACCCTTTATCTTATTAATATGCGCTTGTAATGTTTTAATTCAGACTACAGCACAACTGCGGCGCCTATCTTGGCTACTGGTAATCACTTCTATACCAGTTACATTACTTGGTTTCGGGCAAATGTTCTTAGGCTTAAAAACCCCCGAATTAATCTTCAACCTTTTTGGCTGGACAATTGAACCTGATGGAAACCCTGTAGGTCGGATGGCATCAGTATTTATGTACGCCAATATTCTTGCAGGTTATTTAGTAATGGTTTTTATTCTTGCGTGCGGGTTGTGGTTAGAGAAGATAGGGGAAAAAAAAGGTATTTCATACTCAGCACTTGTAAAGACGCGAAATTTACCTTCGGTACACTTCGTGAACGCGTCTCTACACTCATTACTCTTTCTGACAATTGCTGTGTTGCTTAATTTTGCTGCATTGATTTTAACTAATTCACGTAATGCTTGGTTAATAGCAGTTCTTGCAATAGTTGCTTATGCAGTTTTTCAAGGGTGGCGCCTTATAGTCGGTGCGTTTGCCCTAATTACAGCTAGTATACTTTCAGCAGCATTCATGCCGGCGCCGATTGCTGGGATATTTCGTACATTTGTTCCTGCATTCTTTTGGGCACGTTTAAACGACCAAATGTACCCAGACCGACCAGTTCAACTAATGCGAACAACACAATGGGAGTTTGCCTGGTCAATGACACAACAGCGTCCTTTAACTGGTTGGGGAATAAGAAACTTTACGCCTTTATACCAGGAAAAAATGCACATTTGGCTAGGACATCCCCACAACTTCTTTTTGATGCTGTCCGCAGAAACAGGAATACCAAATACATTATTATTTATTGGTTTAATAATTTGGATTTTAATCGACAGTATACGGGTACTAAGACAATCAATATGTTCTGAAAAAGATAAGTTAATATTTTTCAGCTATTTTCTAGTTGCCATAGCGTGGGTAATTTTTAATACGGTAGATGTAAGTTTATTTGACCTACGGCTTAATACGCTTTCGTGGTTGTTGTTGGGCGCCGTTTCCGGTGTGGCGTATCGATATAACCACGGGAAAAAAGAACTCGACAACTCACTTAGCAAGCCATAAATTTTCAGTGTAAATACTACTGCCACACCGTTATCAAAGTTAATAAAATTACTAATATTCACGTCCATGACTGTGATGTGACTAATGTGGCATTAGTCACTGTTGCTGATTGTTGGGAAGGTGTAGGTAAAACCCTGTTACGGGTTTCCCTGCATAACAGGGCATCTATTTTTTAGGTGCCCTTTATTTATAAATTCCAACTATAAATTTTTTTAAATACATCAATAAAAAAATCATTTATGAACACATATTCAAAGCTTGTAATATACCTGCTTGGTATATTTACCTGGAATCTCCTATCCCTACCAGCAAAAGCCTCTGTCGTATGTAAAAGCGGAACTGTTGTTAATCACCCAAACGGTCAACTAAACCACTGTGTTCTTGCAAAAAACCTAACCGTACAAGTTGTAGTAAATAACATTGCTGCGACAGTCCCTTGCAAAGCAAATGAATATGTAACATTTACAGAAAAAAGTATGTTTCAAAACTGTAGACTTTCAGAAAATATCCAAATATTGCACGGCTACTCAGCCGGAACATGTAATAAAGATATGATGGTTGACATATCTACACAAGCAGACGAAAAACAATATCTTAATTGCCGTTATTGATTTTTTAAACATACGTATAGTGGGCATTGCCCACCCTACAAATACGCATTAAAACGACAAACAATCATATCCTACCGCAAGTTCCTGTCTCATTAAGACGAAAAGTTACAAGCCAACCGCTAGGATACTTCTGGCGAGCTTTTGCTTCAGCCGTTTGTTCCGAAGGGTCAATAAAGTAGTCTCCACTGTTTGGCTCAATAATAATGAACCAGTTGTAATGGTTATCAATTAATTGCGGACAAACTTGGTTAAAAAAGATTTTAGCTTTACTGCATCGTGCATCAAGCTCAACTTTTCTTCTAGCTAGTTCTTCAGGTGGAATTGTGAATTCAGGAAATATTCTACCTTGACGATGAGGGCGCCGAGGATGACGAATTGGTTTTACTTCTGTCATGGTTTAATTAAACTACGGCTTTGTAACTATAATATACAGATGTATCATTGGCAACTTCTCCAGTAGAGCGTTAAATTTAACAGGGAAATCAGGTACATTGTGATCTGGTGCAATATCCAGGACATAAACTAATAGAAGGCATTGAAAACCCATACATGCCACAAAGGTATAGAATCAAGCTACTAGAAAGACTCGCACTTTCTCCAATTATTCAAGAACGACTCAAAGCCGCAGCACACTCTGATACCCCTTACCGCACGTTAGAACAATTAGCAGGAGACTTAGAATTACCAATTCGTATAGCAGTTAAATATCATGCTAATAGCCCAACTCAACTAATTGAGCAAATAGAAGCTCAACATGAAATAGCTCAAAACTGGGAAACTAACCCAGAGGAATTAACTGTGCTTAGTAATAGTCCTTGGTCTTGGATTCGTTTAGCAGTCGCGCGTAATCCCTACACACCACCTGAAACATTAGCAAAGTTAGCGCAAGATTCGGAGGAGAAAATACAGTTTGCTGTTGTGTATAACCTTGCTACACCAAAAGAAGTACTCGACCTACTAGTAAATAATTATTACCAGGAGATTACGGAAATAATCTCAAAGCATCCTAATGCTTCTGAGCAAGCCTTAATAGAGTTGTTGCCTAAACACCATGAGTATATCTGTATGAGACCTGACTTACCTGCCAGTGTATTAGCAGAACTAATTAAATACAATTCTGGACGCGAAAATAGATATAAAGAGGAATTAGTTAATAATCCAAATACTCCAGGTGAAACGCTTACACAACTTGTAGATTTTCCTGTACCTGTTGCAAAGCATCCAAATGTACTAGCTAGCACTCTCGAACAATTAGCCCAACATTCTTCTGCAAAGGTTCGTTTAGCAGTATTTCAGAATCCCAAAACACCTGACCTTATTAAAAGTAAACTGTTAGAGGATTTTTTACAAACAGAAGATTATGAAATTTTTCTTGAACTGGCTATATGTACTGAGACACAAGAAAATTTGCTATTACACCACCTGGTTTGAGAACGCGCGCTAGTTCATAAATTACAAAGCACATCTCGTAAAAGTAGTTACGAATCATTCGGATAATATTTACGTTAAAATTTATTGTTTTTATTTGGTTAATAATCAAGCTTAATGCTTCTACGTTTATTGTTCGTGCATTGATTTTTGCTTCTATGGCAAAAACACCAACGGGTAATAGTTCAATTCCAATAGTTTGCCAATTTAAATCACTTGCAGTAAATAATGATGTCCCAACTCCTGCAAAAGGGTCAAGTAAGGCGCCTGGTTTTAGTTTTAAAGTTTCAATTAGGTATGTAACAAGCTTTTCTGAAAACCCTTCTCGATATTTGAACCAAGAAAACTGAGTTTCTCTGTTGGCTTGAAAACTAACTAAAGTTCTATCTAAACAAGGGTTATGAATAATTTTAGATTTGAATTTATTGTAAAGGGCGCCTCTTTCATGAGAAGAAGTAATGAGTTGTAAACTGGTTTTCTCCAAAGTGTTGTTTGTGTCCATCATTTAAAAACCTGATTTATACTTATTTTTTCAGACAAACCCAGTTTTTGTGAGTTGGCTTGTACAATACTAGGTAAAGGCTTGGAAAGATTAGGGGTAATAACCGATGATTGCACAAGTTGAAGAAAAAAAATATTATACGCATGAAGAATATTTAGAGTTAGAGGTTAACTCGCCTGAACGCCATGAGTACATTGATGGTGAAATTATACTTATGACTGGTGGTACACCAAATCACAACCAAGCTGCTGGTAATTTTTATGCTGCACTTAACTTCGCGCTTAGGCGCCAACCCTATCGAGTTTTTGTCACTGATCAAAGACTATGGATTCCGAAAAAACGTATTTATACTTATCCAGACGTTATGGTGGTTCAAGGCGACCTACAAATGCAAGAAGGGCGCCGGGATACGATTACAAACCCGCTAATAATTGCTGAAGTTTTATCGGAGTCTACTAAAAGTTACGATAAAGATGATAAGTTTGCCGCATATCGGACTATTCCGACTTTTCAAGAGTATATTTTAATCGACCAATACGAAGTACATGTTGAGCAGTATTTTAAAACTGATACAAAACGTTGGACTTTCACAGAATACGATGATTTGAATGAAACCCTTTGTTTAAATTCTATAAATTTTCAAATTACTCTAGTTGATATTTATAATAATGTTCAGTTTGAATAGAAATATTGATCCCCCCAACCCCCGCGTGGAAGGGGGGCTAAGAGTAACAAGTTTGTTTTTAATAAATAATTCATCCGTTACATCCGTTGTATCCGTTGCAAACCTTTCCTCTGTGTCCTAATAGTCTCTGTGGCAAAAAAATATACTGACTGCACAGGCGAGACGCCCGTGCTACAAGAGGGAATTACAATTTCCTAATACCCTTCTCTATTCCCTCACATACTCCTGTCAAAAAATCTAAGTCCAAAGTTTCGATAGTATCGCTTGGTTTATGATAATGAGGATTTCGCATATTCGCGGTATCAGTAATCATAATCGCAGGATAACCAGCATCCCAAAACGGTGCATGGTCACTACGCCTAGTATCACGTACAATTAAACCGCGATTAGGTACAGGCAACCACTGACTAGACACACCAACTTTGCGAATACTACGACTAAGAGATATCAAGTCACGTAATGTTCGCCAGTTGCCAATTAAGCCAATAAAGTCGCCACGATTAGGATAAATCTTTTCTAACGGCGCCGGATAAAGTTGTGAGTTAGGTGTTTTCACGCAGTAACCTAGCATTTCTAGCGAAATCATTAATCTTAAAGGCTGCTGTTCTTCTTTTAATTTTGCCGCGTAGCTAATACTTCCCATCAAGCCATACTCTTCCATATCAAATGCAACGAGTCGCAAAGGATATCTAGCAGGTTCGGCAGCAAACATCCGCGCGAGTTCGAGTAATACTGCTACACCCGTGGCGTTATCATCGGCGCCAGGAGAACCTAGTACAGTGTCGTAATGGGCGCCAATTAAAATTGGTGGCAAGCTAGCCTTTTCAGACTCTGCCTGACAAGGTAAATTCAATATGATATTGCTACAGTTTTTACCACTAACTTTAAAGGTGTGGATTTCCACACTTCCCCATTGGGCAAATGAAGTTTGAATGTACTGTTGGACAAAGAAATGTCCACCCGATGCTATGTATGGGTCGCGTTCGCGAACAATTTGATTCAGGTGAGTAATAAGTTGCGTAGAGAGGTTCACGGAATTAAAGGAGATGAAAGGAAAAATAGAAAAAGAAAAGGTATATATATTGAATCTATGTGTAGCAGCCTCCTGCCTTCATTCTTTCAACTGCAAGATACAATAAGTCAAGCATTAGTTTCTGACAAAACAAATAATTTTATTAAGACACATTAGGAGAACAGTAACGCATGGGCAAGGTAGTCGGCATTGACCTGGGTACAACCAACTCAGTAGTTGCTGTCATGGAGGGTGGCAAGCCGGTGGTGATTGCCAATGCCGAAGGGACGCGCACAACACCCTCCGTTGTCGGCTTTAGCAAAGACGGTGAGCGAGTTGTTGGACAAATGGCACGGCGC
This sequence comes from Calothrix sp. CBUCES-K 9914, assembly GCF_059640475.1. Classification (NCBI taxonomy): domain Bacteria; kingdom Bacillati; phylum Cyanobacteriota; class Cyanophyceae; order Nostocales; family Calotrichaceae; genus Calothrix; species Calothrix sp. CBUCES-K 9914. The sequence goes on along the minus strand of NZ_JBXXZH010000167.1, from coordinate 4,449 downwards.
CAAACCGTCCTTAACCCGCAAAATACTTATTTCGCAGTTAAGCGTTTTATCGGCCGTAAGTATTCTGAACTTAATCCTGAATCAAAGCGCGTTCCTTACACTATCCGTAAAGACGAATACGGTAATATCAAAATTGTATGTCCGCGTTTGAGTAAAGATTTCTCTCCCGAAGAAATTTCAGCGATGGTTCTGAAAAAATTGGCTGACGATGCTAGTCGCTATTTGGGGGAAAAAGTAACTGGGGCAGTTATTACAGTTCCTGCTTATTTTAACGATTCGCAGCGCCAAGCTACGCGCGATGCTGGTCGAATTGCTGGTTTGGATGTTCTTAGAATTCTTAACGAACCAACTGCTGCATCTTTAGCTTATGGTTTAGATAAAGGTCGCAGCGAAACTATCCTCGTGTTTGACTTGGGTGGTGGTACTTTTGATGTCTCGGTGTTAGAAGTTGGGGACGGTGTTTTTGAGGTTAAGTCTACTAGTGGAGATACTCAGCTAGGCGGTAATGATTTTGACAAAAAAATAGTTGACTGGTTGGCGGAGAAATTCCAAGAAGATCACGCTATCGATTTGCGACGCAGTGACCGTCAAGCTTTACAGCGTTTACTCGAAGGCGCTGAGAAAGCCAAAATCGAGCTTTCCGCTGTTAGTGTTACTGATATAAATTTGCCTTTTATTACTGCTACCGAAGATGGACCTCAACATATTGAAACGCGCTTAACTCGCTCTGAGTTTGAGGGGTTATGTGAAGATTTATTAATGAGAGTGCGAACACCTGTCAAACGCGCGCTTAAAGATGCTGGTTTACGTCCTGATGATATCGATGAAGTGGTATTAGTAGGTGGTTCGACGCGGATGCCAATGGTAAAAAGGTTAGTTGAAGATTTAATTGGCATCGAAGCAAACGAAAATGTTAACCCTGATGAAGTTGTAGCTGTAGGTGCCGCAATTCAAGCTGGTATTATCGGCGGTGAACTCAAGGATGTTTTATTACTTGATGTCACACCATTATCAATAGGGTTAGAGACAATTGGTGGTGTCGCAAAGAAATTAATTCCCCGCAATACTACAATTCCCGTTCGTCGTTCGGATATTTTCTCAACGTCAGAAAATAACCAGAACACTGTGGAAATTCACGTAGTTCAAGGTGAACGGGAAATGGCGACGGATAACAAATCTCTTGGTCGTTTCAAGCTTTATGGTATCCCACCAGCACCGCGCGGTATTCCCCAAGTACAAGTATCTTTTGATATCGATGCGAACGGGATATTACAGGTAACAGCCCTCGACCGCACCACTGGACGCGAGCAAAGTATTACTATTCAAGGCGCCTCAACATTGAGCGAGTCAGAAATTACTCAAGCTATTCGCGAGGCTGAGAAATTCGCCGAAACCGACCGTCAACGTAAAGAAAAAGTCGAAAAGCGCACTCGTGCGGAAGCGTTAATTTTACAAGCAGAACGTCAACTGCGAGAAATCGCTCTAGATTTTGGAATGCAGTTTGCCCGCAGTCGGCGCCAGCGTATTGATAATATATGTCGTGAACTGCGCGAAGCATTGCAGGCAAACGACGACCGAGGTATCGACCAATCCTACGCTGACCTTCAAGACGCATTGTCCGAATTGAACCGCGAAGTGCGCGCGTACTATGCGGATGATGAAGATGATGATTTGTTCGGCACCATTCGCGACATCTTTACAGGTGGCGATAAAGAAGACCGAGATGATAATCGTGGTTACGGTAGAGACTCTGGTCGTGGTGATTATGGCCGAGACTATAATCGAGACTCTGGTCGTGGTGATTACGGTCGAGATTATAATCGAGACTCGAATCGTGGTGATTACGGTCGAGATTATAATCGAGACTCAAATCGAGACTCGAATCGTGGTGATTACGGGTCTTCTGGTGGAAGAAACTCTGATAGAGATTCGAGGAATGATTACGATAGAGGAGGACGTTCAGATTTTGGCAAACCTCCGGAACCGCGTCGCGAGCGTCCGAGTTATCGAGATAATTGGGATGACGATGATGAAGATTGGCTGTAACTTTCGAGTAGTGGCGGGTTTTCCCGCCTTTACGTTATGTCGTCTATCTGATAGTCGTTAATTATGTAGTAATTTAATGCTATGTAATAAATTCTCAATGTCATATACAACTTAATACGGAATAGTAGCGCGTAGCTAGTAATGGTAATTGAATCAGTAGATGCGCCCTGCCCTACTGTATTAAAACTGTATTAAAACTGGTAAAAATTTATAATCTCTATTTATTAGTCTGATTATTGGTCTGAATAGAACAATCATTCATAAAGAACGCTAGACACCTAATTATGCCACTCAATTTGCAGAATTTTCGAGATTACTACGAAATTTTAGGAGTATCCAAAGATGCCTCTTACGAGGATATTCGGAAAGCCTATCGAAAATTAGCGCTTCAATATCATCCCGACCGTAACCAGGGTAATGCTCAAGCCGCAGAAAAATTTAAAGATATTAATGAAGCTAAAGAAGTTCTTTTAGACGAAGTTCGACGAGCGCAATATGATGATTATTGTCGTCATTGGAAGCAAAACGGTTTTACGAACAAAACTCCAAAAAGCGCCACATGGGGAGGTAGTAATAAGAATAATCGCAGTAACGGCGCCGTAGACCCCGGTCAATTTAGTAGTTTTGACGAATTTATCAACCAAGTTATTGGTGTTGGCACCAGTAGCAAAGACACAAGAACAAGTACTAACGGCAACACAAACGGTAATGCCGACCCATTCCGTAACACAACTCGCAAAGTATCTTACCCCGCTAAGGAACGACCACAGCGTCGTGACATCGAAGCACGCTTGACTATTCCACTTTTCAAAGCATATCAAGGTGGTTTAGAACGAATTCGTCTCGAAGATGGACGTTCTTTAGAAGTCAATATGCCATCTGGAATGGTAACAGGACAAACAATTCGCCTGCGTGACCAAGGGATAAATGGTGGTGATTTATACCTAAAAATTACAGTCGAGCCAAATTCACAATTTAAAATCGAAGGTTTAAATGTTTTGTGTCAGGTTCCTGTTACCCCAAGTGAAGCTGTTTTGGGTGGACAAATTGAGGCGCCAACTTTAGATGGGCCAGTCAAGATGTCGATACCAGCAGGAGTACGTTCTGGTCAAAGATTCCGGCTTGCAAACAAGGGTTATCCAAACGAAACTGGTCAACGTGGCGACCAACTTGTTGAAATACAGGTTGTTACCCCTAAAACCGTTAGCGACCAAGAACGCGAACTTTACGAGAAGTTACGGCAAATCGAAACTTTTAAACCGCGCGCTGATTTACTTTAGTTGACTTGACGTACTACTATCATCTCCCACCCGATGTTTGATAGCTTTAAAATAATAAAAAGCTTAATAGCTATTAATCATTTACAAGATTTTTCTGGTGGGGAAATGCAACAGAGCAGCGAACCAACTTATTATGCATTGTTAGGACTGCATCCAAGTGCGTCTGTAATTGATATTCGACGTGCGTATCGTGAACTTAGTAAGTTATACCACCCAGATACTACTGAGTTGCCAGAAAATGTTGCTACAGCTAAATTTCGACAAATCAATGAAGCTTATGCCACTCTTAGCAGTCCAGAGCGAAGGTTAAACTACGACTTTAAAATCGGTTATTCACGTTTTGGAGTAATTCAGGCGCCTCCCGATTTAAATCGTCCATATCGTTCTTATGATTGGAGTAAATCAGCTTATCTCGACGCTACCGACCGTCCGCTCTCTGGTGGTGAACTTTTTGCACTCTTTATTCTGGGACTAACGTTTGTCGGCTGCTTGTTACTTGTTGCTTTCGTTGGTTTAACGCGCGGCGACAGCGCATTTGTTCCAATAAGTCAACAGCCAGTTTCTGTTGAACAGCAACTGACCAAATTACCTTCATCAACAAAACCCCATACATTAAATAGCGGTTTGTAAGCTAAAAAAGATAAAATTTGTAATATTAGCGTAGTCATCTTTTGATGACACCTGTAATTATTATTTACAGGTATTTTAATCTCCTCGTAATTTTTTACTATGTCTTATATTTCTGCTGACACACCTTTATACAGCCATCCTCTGCCACAAATAGAGCAATGGCTACGTGAGCAAGGCTGCGAACAAGATGGCAAGGAACTACACTGCTGGCGCCTAGAAAAATCAAATTGGAACGCCGAATTGTGGCTTGATGTAGAACAAATCACGGTACGATACATCCAAGCTGGAGAAAACGGACAAGATATTCAACGTTCGTTCAAATACTCGCTGAGTCGAAAAGATATTGAACAAGCAGTTTTTGCAGGACCTTAAGAGAGTGCTGAGTAGAAAGTGCTGAGTTCTGAGTAATAACTTCTAACTACTTACTCAACACTCAGCACTCAGCACTCAGCACTCAGCACTCAGCACTCAGCACTCAGCACTCAGCACTCAG
>NZ_JBXXZH010000166.1:0-21411 GCF_059640475.1 Calothrix sp. CBUCES-K 9914 | reverse complement strand
CAAAACCTATCGTTGACGTATGGGCGCCAACCTTAACTTGACACCAATGGCGAGGACGCCCATCCCACAAGAAATGAGTGGATATTTTTTTATTTGGAAGTCCTTTATGTGTTGCTCAGTTCCATGAAAATCCATTTTGAGTGTAAATCTTTAGGAATATCGCTTTCTGGATATGGTGCAATTTCTTGAAAACCAAACGAACGATATAGTTTTTGTGCTTCTTTAGCGAATAAAACAGTGTCTAAACGAATTTTTGCATAACCTAGTTTGGTTGCTTCACTAATTATTGCTTGCAGTAACGCGCGTCCAATTCCTTGTTTACGATATTCTGGTTTCACGTACATCCTTTTAACTTCGGCAGTACTTTGATTATTTCGTCTAAACCCTGCACAACCTGCATTATGACCATCAAATTTGGCAATAAATAAACCACATGAAGGCGCCGTAAACTGAGAGAGGTTTGCAATATCATTCTCTAAATACTCGTCCACATCAAAACTAACATTTAACTCACGTTCAAAAATGGGCTGAACTTCACATAAATTACCATAAAACAACTCTCTAATATCATTTATATCTTCCTTAATATCCGCTAAAATAATCTTTAACATCTCTAACTTTTCCTTTGCGCCCTTTGCGTCCTTTGCGGTTCATTAATTAAACATGTCACAAATACCAATTATAGACTTTTCCAACATTGCAAGCGATAACGAGACAATAAAACAAATCTACCAAGCTTGCACCGAAGTCGGATTTATGTATATAAAAAATTTTGATATATCCCAAGACTTAATTGAACAAGTATTCAACACCAGTAAACAATTCTTTAACCAACCCTTAGAAATTAAGCAAAAATCAGCATGGAGTGACGAATTTACAAATCAAGGTTATGTCGGTATAGAACGCGAACGACTCAACCCAAATAAACCAGGTGATTTAAAAGAAGCATTTAATATCACCACTCAAACACAACATCCTTATATTGTAGAATTTTTCCAAGCATCTACTAACTTAGCAAACAAAATTTTAGAAGCATTTGCCCGCGCGCTGGAATTACCAGTAGATTTTTTTGCAAACAACCACAACCAAAATCACCATACCTTAAGATTACTACACTATCCACCAATACAAACACCATTATTACCAGAACAAACGCACGCTGGAGAACACTCAGACTACGGTAGCATTACACTATTGTTTCAACATGATGGAATAAACGGTTTGGAAATTCAAACCGCATGTGGTAACTGGATAAAGGCGCCTGCAATACCTGGTACAGTAGTAGTCAACACAGGTGATTTAATGCAACGCTGGACAAATAACAAATTTTGCTCAACCAAACATCGCGTAGTAATTCCAGATAACTTCAACCAGTCGCGTTACTCGATAGCGTTTTTCTGTCACCCCAACGATGATACTCTAATAACTTGCTTACCAAGTTGTATGAATGAATCACCAATATATTCACCAATTTCAGCAAAAGAGTATCTTTTAACACGCTTACAATCTACGTACTAAGAATTTTTCCGAAATCAAGCTATCTTAATTGGAAGTATTGCTTAATAATAGTTATTTATATAAGCAATGCTAAATTTTAAATTAACTTTACAAAGGCGCCATTGGTTGTTAATACTACCGTCTATAACAACTTCAGTATTAACGACTATACCTACAAACGCAGCAACCTTGGCGTTTTCACAAGCTGAAATTGAACTGAATAATTTTAGCAATACCGGAACTATCGAACTTGTGAATCAAGCTAATATATCTGGTGAGACAAATGGAGGTATATTTGGCGCCCAAAATAACGCATTCAATAATTCTACAGCATCACCCTTAGAAATTAATGCTTCAGCATTTAGTCTTGCTTTTGGTGAAAATCGAGATTATGAAGGAACCGCAGAAACACAAGCGCACGTTCTTGGAAACTTTGATATTGACGCAGGTCAGTTATTTTCGTTTGATTTTAGTGCAAATCTAAATCTTAAAACAGAAATAGATGACCCGTTGAGTGAAAGAGCTAACGCAAAGAGCGATATATCATTCTATTTATTTGATGCAGCCAATATTCCACAAGCTAATCTTGAAGATTATTTCAAATATAAACCTCTTGATTATTTTACACTCAACGCTAATGTAAATACTTTTGGACAAGATTATCTTAACTATGAGCGTAGTCAAGGAGTCTCATTTACAAACGAGAATAAACAAACAACGTTTGGCGCCAGTCAAGAGACAGCGAGTGCAATAATTCAAGGAAAACTGCAACGTTCATTTACAAATAAAACAAATTTAACCTTAATTGCACTTCGACAAACCAAATCAAAAGTCAAAGTTCCAGAACATTCAATGCTAGTTCCATTAATTTTGCTTGTAACGACTATTGCTGTTGGGATGTTACCTAATAAAGCTAAAACAAGAAATTATTAAGGTTGATTTTGATCCCCGCTAACCCCCCTTAACAAGGGGGTAACAAGAAAAGAAACAATAATCTTAGCCCCCCTTAATAAGGGGGGTTGGGGGGATTTGCAATCTAAATTTTCTAATCAAGTAATAAGCTAACAAAATGATACTTATCGTATTGATTAAGAGAAATTATGTTGCCATGCATATGAATATTCCCCCAATAGTTTGTTTCACAATAAAACTTATAAGTTGAAAATTTTATATCTTTGTTGAAAACTTTGTAGGTGTCGATGTTTTTAGCGTTGTTTTTACACAACCATTTTGCGACTTGTTCAGGACTAGCGTCTGTAGACGTAGTTAAGACTATTCCATCTGCATAAAACCTTAAATATTTACAGTAATCTAATCCTGTTTTATTATCATAAATATTATTAGTTTTATATAATCCATCATAACGAATCGAATACCATCGTTTAATATACTCGCGCAATGCAACTTTAACTCTTAATCCCTTTATGTCCTTTAATAGAGTATAAGCCAATTCTTTCACTTGGTCTGCTTGGTCATTTAATGCTTCTATTACGAGCGCTAAACCTTCTTCTCCATAGTTTAAAGCTAATGGTAAAGTTACAATTTTATGCTCAATAACCTCAGTTGATAATCGTTGTTTAACTCCTTCTAATCCTCCCAGAACGACAGCGGAGACAGGAGCTATAGTTTGATTTCCTAAAACGATATCATACTTTTTAGGTTGATTTGGTTCTGACATTATAATTTTTATTACAGAGGAATGTTATTATAATTACTTTATTATGACTTACGACTGGATAGTGGTTGGCGCCGGCTTTACGGGTGCAGCACTTGCATATGAACTTGTCAAAAAAGGCTTTTCGGTTCTTTTATTAGAACAAAATGCAGTACCTGACAATGCTACCCGTTACAGTTATGGTGGTTTAGCGTTTTGGTCTGGTACTAGTTCATTAACACGTCAATTATGTAATGAAGGCAAACAGCGTTATTCTGAGTTAGTGCATGAGTTAGGCAATAATATCGAGTATCGCGAAGTTGATTTACTCTTAACTATCGAAGCTGACTCAGACCCCAACGTAATTGCTGAATCTTATTCTCGCTTTCAAACTCCACCGCAGTTACTTTCTGTCGAAGCTGTATGTGAATTAGAACCATTATTAAATAAAAATGCTCTCAGCGGCGCCTTAACAGTCAAACACGGTCATATTCAACCAGAGAACACAGCACAAGCTTACATTCAAGCTTTTCTAAACTTGGGTGGAAAAATTCAAATTACCAAAGTTCTTGATATTGAATCTTTGGGGGTAGAGTATAAAAACCTTGCTATTTGTGCTGGAGGTATTACTAGGCAGTTGCTTAATAAGTCTGGTATTTTCGTGCAGCAATATTTTACCCATGCAGAAATTTTGGAAACGGCGCCAGTTGATGTCAAACTCAGCACATTAGTAATGCCAGCAGTGTTACAACGCTTTGGGTTTGAAGCTAAAGCTGGTAAAGATGATGAAATTTGGCGCCATCCTGGGAATGAACCGGAGGCTGCAATATTAGATACAGGTGTAGTGCAATTTTTAGATGGCAGTTTGCGTATTGGTCAAATTAGTCGAACGCTAACTGACCCAGATGCGAAAGTTGATGCTTTTGTTAGTGAAAAGTGGTTACGTGATAGTATTGGTCGTATTTTACCGTGTTTGTATAAAGTGCCCGCAACTTGGCGCCGTTGTTTAGTCGCTTTTAGTAAAGATAGTTTGCCTTTGGTTGGCGCCGTTCCTGAACACAACAATATATATATATTCTCAGGTTTTAGTAACCCACTTGTATATATACCTCCACTTGCCGCGCGGTTTGCTAACTGGGTGTCAGGACAAGAAGATGAAGTTATTAACCAGTTATCACCAAATCGTTTTACAAATTTTTAGGGAAAAGGAAAATTACAAAAGTTTTGGTGAGTTGTAGCATAGGCGTCTCGCCTGTGCAGTGACATGTATTTTTTACCAAAGAGACACAGAGTACACGGAGAGAAGAGAATTTAACCACAAAGACACAAAGCACACAAAGAAAGAGGTAAGAAGAGAACTCTCCAAAACTTTTTACACAAATTACTAGCTAATGTAGGTTAAATTATGGACGCCTTAGTACAATAGACAATACACTTCTTAACCTCGATTCTACGCGAAGACGGTCACTTTATATACTAACTTAAAAAATAAAATTTCGATATATAGCCAATATAAATACTTAAAATGCACATTTAACGTCATTAACAATACCAAGATATACTTGAAATAACTTTTAGAAAATTTTTAAATAATGTCGAATTCTAAATTAGAATATAGTCCTAAAAAATCTTCAAATATCTTAGAGGTTTGGAAAAATTGAAACTAAAATTGCATATTAAATATAACTTTTCAAACATTTTATTAGAAAGGCACTGGTTAGGTGTAACATCCTAATAGCCTGTGAATAATAGCTTTTTATTTTTAAAATATGAACAATTTTGAAGAAATTAATAGTCAAGAACAATTATCGGAATGGGAAGCAAAACTTGTTACTGGCGACCCCAGAAAGTTTTCAGAATATGTTTTAGTACCCAATCATAAATCTGGCAAAGATAAAATATTTATTAATCTTTTAGGGTTTCGCGCTAATAGTGATGAGGACGCACAAGAGCTTTTGTCAACTTACATTAGTCAAGCTCAAGCAAAATTTATTCTTCGTGATTATATTGTTGGTGAGAAAGACCAATATGGACAGAGGTGTACTATAGTTATTGAGGTTCGGGGTAAGCGTCTATACACCGGATGGATTTTAGGTCTAGATGGTATACTAAAATTGGCTACTCCATTTTCTGGATTTGCCGAATAATGATAATATCCAACGTAACTCCTATATGATATTAGAAGAATATTCAGTTATTCAACTTATTACAGACCGCTATCAAGATAGAGGTGTTTCTATTGGAGCAATCGGAACTATCTTAGAAGTGTATGGCTCAGAAGCTTACGAGGTTGAGTTCTCTCGCTCTGATGGCACAACAATTGCTTGGTTTGCAGTTGGGCAAAACGAGGTTAAACCTTACGATGAGCTAAGTTCCATTACAATACAAGGGCAGGTGCCAAATCCCACCCTATCTATTTAAATATTTCCAGAATGCAAACCATAACCATTGTGCTTAACTTGGGTAAGGTATGTCTTAATGGCGCCGAGTTTGATATTTTAGTTCATGTTGGGGAAGGACTAATTTTCCAATCTTCCAAAGCAGTAATGGCAAAAGTTGCTGCGGGGTGATTGAGCATTTGTCCTAATGCTTGAATGCCTCCAGTTTTTAAAGCGCTGAGTATGCGCGCGCTTAGGGTATGATTCTTGTCGATATGTTCAATTGCTGCACTTGCTACCGTCATTTTCTCAGCAGTTGTGGTGGTAGGGTAGGTTTGGGATAGCTGGTCGAGTAGCCGTTGAATTTCTGCTGCTGCTTCTGGTAAACTATTTTTTACTTGGTTAACGTTAAAATCACCTTCCACATTAGCAACAGCATTTGTTACAGCACCATGAAAAGTCTGAGAAAAGTTTTTAGAATTATCTGACATGATATTTCAATCTCCTAATAATATTAGATGCCTTGTGGCTTATATATAAAATTTCCCTCAACATTACTCGCTACACCTGTAACCTCAGCATAAAAATTTTGCTGTGAAAAGTTAGCTACTTGAGGTTTGAGGTTTGATTTTTGCACCCAACTTTTTAAATGTCGTTGATAGTCTATAGAATTAAGTTTTCCGTGGTTGAACAGTAAACCTAAAACATCATCTTTGTATTCATCAAAATCTAAATCATTAAGCATAGTTGAGATTAGATGTCCTTGTTGAATAAAAGGAGGATAATCTCTAATTAAAGGCATTGCTATTCCTAACCAATAAAGCAGATGCTGGCGATTTTTATCTCGCGCTGCAAGCTGTGCTAAATTCATAGGTGGATAAGGATTATAAGGATATATTGTATACGCTTTATGATGCGTTATTTTACAATTTTTATAATCTTCTAGATAATAGTAAACTACACCTTTATTACCAATATTATAGCTTAACTTAAATAGATAAAAATCATGTGCAATATTTTGTTGATTTGCGATTTGTATAGCAGAGCTATATTGATTTTCGGCATGACTATAATAAGTGATGGCTTTGAATTAAGCAACTTTAACCATCTGTCCTTTTTCAACGTGTACTCGCTGACCACAGTTAGGGCAACGACTACCTTGAGGCATTGCTATGAAAACAGTTTCACAATTAGGACAAGGTTGACGCACTGCACCCCAATGCCGATAAATACCAAATGTGATGCATATTATAGTAATCATGCTGATAGCAATAACCATCTTTAAGCTGAAAACTGGTAGTGCCATAAAAAGTATAACTGACAAAATACTAGCCCATAATAATCCCCATCTCAGACCTGTGACAACGCGATTCATCATGGTTAATTCACTGTTTGTGTGATTAAATGAAGTTGGTTTTGACATGTTGCTATTCCTTATAAATTTGAAATTTTATATTAAAGCTATATGCATTGCTGCTAAAAAATCTCTTCTCATTAATTAATTAATTTTCCAATCATAGGCACTAATGTAGACAGTTGCTTTGTTAATTCTGCATCTTGTGCAATAGATAAACCAAGGGTTTTACCTTGATCTCCAATAAATTGCTCAAATAATCCTGAAATAAGTTGATTATTAGTTTTGGAAAAATTACTTCCTAGTTCACTATTAAGAGATGTAGAAATTTCCTTAGCTAATTTCTTGGGTAAGTCTACCCATTCTTTAATAATTAAACCAATCAAAACAGGTACTAATATAAAAGTCAATATTGTACCTATACTTGCCCCAGTGCTTACAGCAATCATTTTGACGAAACCAGCTGCAACGGCAGCAATTACAAATTTTGTTATAAAAGCTTTAATTGCAGGAATTGCCATCATTTTGGCGGTTACAATACCGATGTAATGTGAAATATAAATTGTTATTTTCTTAATTAAAATTGTGCCTATTGTTTTAGCTATCGATGTTGCAGCCACTTTTCCTATTATTAATGAAAGCTTTGAAGCAATAGATGTAACAATTGGACTAGATATTGCTTTTTGAATTATTGCCATAGCACTGTGGCTTAAATTACTAGAAATTTCTTGTAGGTTTATATTCAGGCTATGTAAAAGAAAATCTTTAAGATTTTTTTGGATTTGATCTGAGGCAAACTTTGTCGCAGAGTTATTTTTCACAATTGTCTCAAATAAGCAATTAGCAATTTGTTTTTCAGAGACAATATACAAAATTATATGATCTGAAATCAGAGATTGATTTTGTTCATAAAAATTAGCATATTTCTGAGATATAATTTCAACAATTTCATTAGTCAACACAGAATCAACTTTATAATTTTTTCCGTTTTCTTGATAATTTTTCTTGAGTAAAAAAGAAATAAGTCTTTGCACATAGGGGACAAGCTCATCTGGATTCCATGCAGGATACCATACCGTTTCAACTCCGTTCCCTGAAACAGATGTTACTCGTAAACCTAAACATTTTTCTGTGCTTTGACTAGAAATATGTCTTTCAATATCAGCAGTAAGTTTTTGTAAAAAAGATTGTTTTTTCTGTTCTAACTGACTAACTAAAGAATTCAAAATTTCTTGATTCATCATATTTTTCCTCTCGTGTATAGCATTGGACTTTACCTTCATGTGCTTATTACCACTATTTTTTTGGTCGTTGTGGTTATAATTAGTTAGGTTTGGGATAGTTGGTTGAGTAGCTGTTAAATTTTTACTGCTGCTTCAATGATTAGAAGGTATTTAAGGAATGAGTTCTGGATTTGTACAATTATTTTTACCTTTTCCTGTTAAATCAGTTCCGGTATGAACATAAGTTGAACATTCTAATGCTCGTTGACTTATTTGATTCGTCTGAAAAAGAAATACACATAATCCCAATAAAAAAAAGATAATTGTTAAAAATGGAATAGCAATTTGAAATTTTTTCATGGAGTAATTTAACTTTATACTATGTTTTTTTGAGCCAAAACATTCAACTTTATTTAATTCCAACGATCTCCAAAATAGTCTGTATCCTTTTCACTTACTATTTTCCATAAATTTACGTAGAAGCACTAGCACAATTCCGGATCAGTTGCATCTCACTTTGTAGTCATAGGTAAATGTACTTGACAATACAACCAAATATTAGTAATTATGCGGAGCTTAAAAGCGTCACCATCAGGACTGAAAGAAATTAAGGAAGCGCGCGAGACAAAGGAATTGGCCATAGATGACCCGCAATGGCTAGAGAAAGCGAGCCAAATTCTGGAACCAGCCAAAAGTTGGGAGTATCCAGTAGTAGCAGTTTCGATTGGTACTTGGAAGCGCTTTTTACAGGGTACGCCTGTTAAACCTTTGTATTTCAAAGCTTTTTGTCAAGTTCTTGAACTAAACTGGGAGGAGGTTGTTGATACTGGGGATGAAGTTAAAGGTACGATGCCCCCCAATAAATCCCGTGTAAAACATGATTGGGACGCGGCGCCTGATGTATCAATTTTCTACGATAGAAGTATAGAGCGACACCAGTTAAAACAATGGCTAATTAACGATAAATGTCGTTTGGTGACAATTTTGGCAATGGGTGGAGTGGGTAAAACTGCTTTGGCGGTAAAATTAGCCCAAGAAGTAAGCGAAGAATTTGACTATATTATTTGGCGCAGTTTACGAGAGGCGCCAACGGTAGAAAAAATCATCAAAGATGTAGTTTGGTTTCTTTCGCAGCAGCAAGAAATTAATCTACCAGAAAGTTTAGGGGAGAAAATCACACGAGTTATTCATTATTTACAAACTTCTCGTTGTTTGCTGATACTCGATAATGGGGAGTCAGTTTTGCAAGGTGGGTCTTCTACGGGTTGCTATCGTGAGGGGTATGAAGGTTATGGTGAGTTATTTAGACGAGTTGGGGAATCTCAACATCAAAGTTGCTTGATTTTAACTAGTCGCGAACAGTTTAAGGAAGTGCGAAGGTTAGCGGGGCAAAGTTCACCCGTGCGAGTTTGGGAGTTAGAAGGGTTACAGTCAGCAACAGAAATTTTAACTACGAGGGGTATAAGTGGTTCACCAGATGATATTGAAGAATTGATAAGGATTTATCACGGTAATCCATTAGCTTTACAAATTGTTCCAGCAACGATTAAAAAACGTTTTAATGGTAGTGTCAGGGCTTTTCTAAATTCTGGAACGATTATTTTTGATGATATTGATGATTTATTGACACAACAGTTTCAAAGGTTGTCGAAACCAGAGCAATCTTTAATGTATTGGTTAGCAATTAATCGTCAACCTGTGTCAGAAAGTGATTTAGTTGAGGATGTGTTGGGTTTATCACAACGCCAAATTCGCTCTAGTTTAGATTCTTTGTTAGGTCGCTGTTTAATTGAATTTACCAATGAAGGTTTGACGCTGCAAAATGTGGTGATGGAGTATGTAAGTGAGGTTTTTATTGACAAAGTAATTAATGAGTTGGAAAGTTGCAAGTTAAATTTATTGAGAACTCATGCAATTATTAAAGCGGATGCACCAGATTATATCCGGAAAAATCAAACTCAGGTGCTATTAAAGCCTGTTGTGGGGTATTTATGTAAAAATCAAACTAAAAAAGTTTTAGAATATAAATTTCGTCGCATTGTTGAGAAATTAAGAGAAGAAGAATTAGAAGTTACTGTGGGATATGCGGGGGGAAACTTGATTAATCTATTAACCCAACTGCAAGTCAATTTGAGTGGTTACGATTTTTCTCGTCTTCCTATTTCCCAAGCTTATTTACAGGGGGTGGAATTATCACAAGTAAATTTTAGCGATTGCAGTTTTAATAAAACTGTTTTTTCCCAAACTTTAGGTAGTATATTTAGCGTTACATTCAGTCCCGACCAAAAGTTACTAGCTACAGGGGGAATGGATGGATACATTCGTCTTTGGAATGTAGCTAATGGTACACAAATCCTCGCATGTCAAGCTCATGATGATTGGATTCGATGTGTGGCTTTTAGTCCTGATGGTAAGCTAATAGCTAGTTGTGGTAATGACCGCACTGTAAAGATTTGGGATAGTGATAGTGCAAAATGTTTAAAAATATTTCGCGGACATACTGATTGGGTATGGTCGGTGTATTTTGTCTTGGGTAAGCGATTTGTGATTAGTGCAAGTAGTGACCGCACTGCAAAAATTTGGAGTCTTGATTTAGGAGTTAGCGTTTACACTTTTCATGAACCAGATACAGAGGTTTGGTCTGTTGCGTTTAGTAAAGATGGTAGAACTTTGGCGACTGGTAGCGCATCATCAATAAAATTATGGAATGTCTGGACTAATAAATGTTTGAAAACGTTTGACTCTAGTTCAACGCGCGTTCGTTCTTTAGCTTTTAGTCCAGATGGTAAAACCTTGGTGGGAAGCAGCGATAATCAAAGTATCAAAATTTGGGACGTAAAGTCTGGTCAATGTTTACAAAGTGTGAAAACTGCACCAACAGGCGCCATTTGGGCTGTAAAATTTAGTCCTGATGGCAAAACGGTGATAAATTGCGGTACAGATAAAATTCAACTTTGGAATTTGGAAAATGGGGAACCGCGAATGACTTTACATGAACCCCATCATCGTATTCGTTCTATAGCTTATAGTCCTGATAGAAACATCATTGCTGTAGGGAGTGATGACCAGTTAGTGAGGTTATGGGATACTCAAACTGGTGAGCCAATTAAAACTTTTCAAGGTTATAGTAATCGGATTTGGAGTGTAGAGACGCGATTAATCGCGTCTCCACAAATCGCGTCTCTACACGATGAACAATTTATTTGTCTTGCTAGTGGTAGCGATGATGGTAATGTCAGGTTGTGGAATGCGGCAACGGGTGAATGTTATCAAACTTTATCGGGACATACTGGCAGAGTTCGCTACGTAACTTTTAGTCCAGATGGTAAATTATTAGCAAGCGCTAGTCACGACCGCACAATAAAACTTTGGGACGTAAATACAGGAAGATGTCTCTCAACTTGGCGCCGTCATACAGATTGGATATGGTCGGTCATGTTTAATAAAGATAATAATACCTTGATTAGTGCTGGTGATGACCATAAAGTTTTACTATGGGACGCGCGGACTGGTGACTCTCAAATTTTAGGAAATTTAGAAACAGAATGGATGTGGGCAATAGCATCTCATCCGAATGCCGAAATTTTGGCGACAGCTGGAACTGGTCGAACTATCAACTTTTGGGATATTCGTACTAGAGAATGTGTAGCTAGTTTAGAAGGACACACCCATCGTATTCGAGCTATTACTTTTAATGAGAATGGTAAACTCATTGCCAGTAGCAGCGATGATTTTAGTATCAGACTGTGGGATGTGGAAACGCAGCAATGCTTACAACTGTTTAAGGGACATAGTGGAGAAATCCGCTCGCTCACTTTTATTCCTCCATCTGGAAACACACCAGAAATACTTGTTAGCGCTAGTGATGACCACATTATTAGATTATGGGATACTCAAACAGGATGCTTTAAAGTATTAACAGGTCATACTGACCGTATTTGGTCGGTTTGTTATAGTCCACAATTAAATGTTTTATTTAGCTGTGGCGAGGATGAAACTATAAAACTCTGGGATATTCGCGCTCAAGTGTGTATAAAAACTTTAAGAATTCCCAGACCATACGAAGGAATGAATATTAATGGTGTTTCTGGTTTAAATTCGGCGACACTCCAATCTTTGCGGGTTTTAGGCGCCGTACAAGCTGCAGGTGCCTGATATGACAATAAAATTGTAAAAAAAGATAAAAACAAATGTAAATACACCCGTCAAGCTTAACCCCATGCAAAAAGCGCCCCTAACTATTAGGAGCGCTTCTTGTTTATTTATTCAAGCTGATCAAGTCGCTATTAACCGTTAATAGCAGGCGCCGATAATGCTACAGGTGCTACTTCGCCACTAGCTAAGTCTAGAGGGAAGTTGTGAGCATTGCGCTCGTGCATTACTTCCATACCTAAGTTCGCACGGTTGATGATGTCTGCCCATGTGTTGATAACACGACCTTGGCTGTCAATTACTGATTGGTTGAAGTTGAAACCGTTCAAGTTGAAAGCCATCGTCGAGATACCTAAAGAGGTAAACCAGATTCCAACTACTGGCCATGCAGCCAAGAAGAAGTGTAAAGAACGGCTGTTGTTGAACGAAGCGTATTGGAATATCAAGCGACCGAAGTAACCGTGTGCTGCAACAATGTTGTAGGTTTCTTCTTCTTGACCAAACTTGTAACCGTAGTTTTGGCTCTCGGTTTCGGTTGTTTCACGAACCAAGGAAGAAGTAACGAGTGAACCGTGCATTGCACTGAACAACGAACCACCGAATACACCAGCTACACCTAATTGGTGGAAGGGGTGCATCAATATATTATGTTCTGCTTGGAACACCAACATGAAGTTGAATGTACCAGAGATACCCAAGGGCATACCGTCAGAGAAAGAACCTTGACCAATTGGGTAAATCAAGAATACTGCGGTTGCTGCTGCTACAGGCGCACTGTATGCTACGCAAATCCAAGGACGCATTCCCAAGCGGTAAGAAAGTTCCCACTCACGACCCATGTAGCAAAATACGCCGATGAGGAAGTGGAACACTACCAACTGGTAAGGACCACCGTTGTAAAGCCACTCATCTAAAGAAGCTGCTTCCCAAATTGGGTAGAAGTGTAAACCAATTGCGTTGGAAGAAGGAACAACGGCGCCGGAAATAATATTGTTTCCGTACATCAAAGAACCAGCTACTGGTTCGCGGATACCGTCGATGTCAACTGGAGGTGCTGCTACAAATGCGATGATGAAACATGTAGTTGCTGCCAAAAGAGTTGGAATCATTAATACACCAAACCAACCAATGTAAAGGCGGTTTTCTGTAGAAGCTATCCAGCGGCAGAACTGCTCCCATACGTTAGCGCTTTCGCGGCGTTGTAAAGTTGCTGTCATGGTTATATAAGTGCGGTTAAAACAATGTATGTATCAGACTTTTTTTACGTCTGTAACAATATATTAACGCACTTTACAAACTGTTACAATACTTCTTAGGGTCAGTAATGTAATTCTTACCTAAGTAATTAGCTTTACTTATCAATACAAGTATTTATTGCCGCACGTAGAGACGTGATTAATCACGTCTCTACAATCACGTTCATTAAACATAAATGTTTATCATTAACACGAAAAATAATAATTTTTAGCCTGCGTAGGCAGGCTTTGTTCGTATAGCCGCACCCTTCTAGGGTGTAGATATATCAAAATAGTTGTATAGAGTTATAGTTATATACAGTTATGATTAATATGTGTTGGGTTTGCGGAGCGTACACCCAACCTACGGGTAGTTATTACTTTCGGTTCCATCACTTGGTACTATAGTTTGGTCTTCTAGGACAGCTTTTACCATGTCTGACTCTGCTAGCGCGTTGACACCAGCAGCACAAATTTCAATTGGAATTTGACCTAATGCTCCTGGGTTTTCGGTTAAAGGTTGTCCGCCAAAATCTTTAATAATATTAAGAATATATTCAAACGCTAGTTTAGCCGAGTTGCGTATTGCCTCAATCGCAGCTTTGCGCTCCGCAGGAGATTGACGGGCGCCACAGTTTTTCCCTTTATCTATATGGAGAAAAACAATGACCCTAACTTTCTGCTGCGGTTGCAAATTACTTAAGCGATTTGCAAAATCGACGCTAATTTTGTGATTAAAAGGGTTACGCTGATACATATAATAGATGATGCAATCCCCTGGCGGCTCTTACTTTAGAGCGGAGTTAGCTTCCAGAGGTTGTATTAATCCCCATCCCCAGCGATTATCTGGACGACGAGTACCACCTGCTGGATGTTTAGCTGTTTCCTTCAGTACCCTTATAATATCGATTACAGATGCTCTTGGATTGGCTGCCATCAGTAAAGCTGCAACCCCAGCAACGTGAGGAGTAGCCATTGAGGTTCCATCCATGTAATTGTAAGCGTAGGTTCCTTCGGGAGTTCTAGTAGGTGGTATACAAGAGTATATCTGAGTTCCTGGCGCAACAACATCCGGTTTTGTAACCAATCTACCCGCATCTTCTTGGTCGGGAAATACTAAACTTGCTCCACTGCTGAAAAACGCTACGTCATGTTTATTATTGGATAACTTCTCTACGGCACCTACTGAAAAGGCATTATATGAGTTACCAGGTGAACTAGTATTTCCGTGATTCTCATTCCCAACTGCGACAACGGGTAAAATGCCGTATTGGTTGATTAATATATCGAGAACTTCGGTAAATAAAGGTTCGTAGTAGCTCATGCCAAGCGACATATTTATAATATCGGCGCCTGTTTCAATAGCCCAAGAGATACCTTCGAGCAAAGTTCGTAAAGTAGTGTTACCAATTAGTACACCTGCTACTAATAGGTTAGCATGAGGCGCCACACCTATGGAAAGGCCTTTATCGGTTTTCCCACCAGCAATAGTTCCACAAACATGAGTACCATGTTGACCGCTATCAAATGGAGGTGAAGCGGTAATGCGTCGTCCGAGTGGGTCGATAACAACAAAATCTTTGACGCGGTTGTTCAGTGCTGGATGTGCTGCGTATACTCCAGTATCTAGAACCGCTACATTTACGTTTTCACCTTTGCTTGTTTCCCATAGCTTGGGAATGTGTAGACTATTAAGTCCCCATGTTGTGCTTTCACTCTTATCTTGAGTTACCAAATCAGCGTATTCTACCCGACGTGGTTGAATTAGGTGAATACTTTGATTTGGTAAAACTGCTACTACATGAGGTTGTTCGGCAAGTGCTTCTAAGGTTTTGTGGGTAACTTCGACTGTTGCTACTGGTAATGTGCCTGAACCAATTAGCGAAATTTCCAATGGGTCATTACTATATCCTAAGTCGCGACTTGCTTCTTGATAATGGTCGAATATTTCTTCTTGTAGCGCTTTTTGAATACTAGCTCGCTGCTGAGACTTTTCTAATCTACTGTGAACCTCACGCAGGCGCCCGCGTTTTGGTAATCCTTCTGTTTGTGGCGCCTCGTAGATTACAATCGCATCACGCTTGTCATCTTCATCGAGTCCAGCGAGAAATGGGTCGAATGCTGGTGATATTTTATGCTCTATACTCATAGTAATTTTTGGGTTTAGTTTTTTAATATTGTTACTCCGGCTCTAGAGTATATTGAGATATCTGTATTTGATATCTACCTTTAAGGTAAGGTTTTCGGGTTTTTGAGGCGATGTTGCCGTCAAATCCGCGCGTAGCAGTGAAGACTTAGTAGAAAAAACCACAAAGGCACAAAGGACACAAAGGAAGAAAGAAGAAAGGCTTGGTTTAAGCACAAGCGCGAATCAGACGATATTGTGATTTCTATCGAGACGCTGATATAATTCAACATGATTCTTATCTAATTTTAATAATTCCGCAGCCTCTGCTAACAGTGCTATTTGCTCGCTTTGTATTTCGGCTAACCGTACTGATATTTCTGCTAATCTTTCCGGTTTTGTATTTACTGTAGTTGTATCGCTCACATTAATAATAGGCGCCTCTTTAACAGCATTATTACTCGTTAACTTATTCCACCCAAAAGCTGTATATTTACCTAATTTTTGTCCACTATAACTAATTAACATCCAAATTAATCGTAATGGGGTTTTTAATATAGACAAACTTGCCGTTTCAATCAAGCGAACAACCGCGCGGATTATGCTCCAAGCAAAAGCAATAAATACTAAACCAAGAATAATACTCCAAATTGGATGATTTGCTGCCCACCCCAGTAACTGCACCAACTTGTAAACAGCAGGATGTTGCACTAACCAATCATTGACCGAAGAATTCATCGAATTTTGAATCGCCGTTGATGTTGACTGCTGGATATTTTCAGCAGACTGCAAAGTTTTATGCAGCGATTCTTTGAGATTATCAATACCGCTTCTCACTGTATTTACCGCTTGGTCTCTAGATTGCTGTGCAGCATCAGTTAGCGAGTTAACCCTGTCATTAACTAACTGCTTGGTACTCTGAAAGTTTTGGCGCCAGCTTTCAGGTAGTGTCATAAAAAGCCCCACGAGTCCAAATAAAACCATCGAAATACAAATCTAACATTATTTTATTATCTGGTAGGGTGCGTAACAGCATGAATTAACCTGAAGGCAAACGCAAAAATAAAGTGCTGTTACGCACCAGTATAGTCGGGTGACCCAACCTGAAATCAAACGCATTCCGCAAGTGCTGTTACGCACCGACTTTATAGGCGGCGGGTAAATTTATTGGATTTGATGAAATATAAGGAAGAAACGGATAAACAGCGGCGCCAATTAATTTCGGAGCTAATTCAGGAAAGTCAAGACTTGGGTTTTTACCAATAAAGAAGGTATTGGTTAGAAGCGCGCGTTTTGTTATAGAAGGAAACGAGGCTTATTTTAAAGAAGAAATTTCGAGGGTAATTCGTCATGATAGTTAAAGATGTTAAGTTTGCAGAACTGGAGCAAGTGTTATTGAGTATCGGTTTTGTGGAAGTACCGACAACTGGCTTACACAAGGTTTATGAGTATTCACTACTTGGTACGTTGATTGTTTTGCCCGGTTATGAGCAACAAGCAAATGTAAGAACTATGCATCTAGTCGCTGTACGTAAGATATTAGATGAAAATGGTTTAATGGATAAAGATATGTTTACTAGTTTTTTGGAAAAAGAAGAAAGACGTAAAAAACGACGGGAAGGAATGAAAAAATTTACCCAGTTTCTTCAATAAGAGGGTTTTTATGATGACGAAAGTGTTGATTAGAAGTGTTCGTTCCGCCTCAAAAGGGAATAAAGCTAATTTTTTTCGGATATTGCGTTAATGTAATATTGTATATACCATAGAAAAAATTTGTAGCTATGCATTTAGAGTCAAATAAGATAAGTAAGCTCAATCCTCGTTCTATTAAACAAGTAGAGCGCAAGCCAAGTATTGAAGATTTCAAGGCAAAACTAGTAGACAGCAACGGCGAAGAAACATCTATTTCACAATCTGAGTATCAACTTATACTTGAAGTCTTGCAAGCAGTCAAATCAGATCAGATAATACATATTGTTTCTCAAAATAGCAAATTCAATACTCAACAAGCAGCGGATTTTCTTAACGTTTCACATCCTTATCTAGTTAAGTTATTAGAACAAGGAGAAATTCCTCATATATCAATTGGAACGCAAAAACGAATACAATTTGATGATTTAAATCAGTATAAAGAAAAGCGCGACCAAAACCGTAGTCAAATGTTGCGAAAACTAATTGAGATGACAGAAAAAGCAGGCTTGTACGAAGACGAGTAGCTACAGCAGTAAATATTAATATGGTCGTTGTTATCTTAGATGCCTGTGTATTGTTTCCTATGTACCTGCGTGACACTTTACTATCTGTGGCTGAAGCTGAACTATATGAACTTCGTTGGTCACAAAAAATTTTAGATGAAGCGATGCGAAATCTTGTGCAGAAAGGAAAAATGTCTATCCAGAAAGCTACTAATCTTGAACAGGTAATGAAAATAGCTTTTGTGACCTGTTTGACGAATACCCCGAAGAAATACTTCAAGTACTAAGTCAACAGTGTAATCAGTATACTAAACGGTCGATTAACCTGACTGAATTACTCGATTTGTTAAGTAAGGAAGATGGTGCTAATTTAATTAAATTTGCTAAAAAAGTTCGCTTTTACTCTTCGTCATCTCCTTCATAGTAAATATCTAAATTAAGCAGTAAACCACGTTCTGAGATTCGCGTTAAAGTTTGAGCAGAAAAACTAAGTCCACGATTCCATCTTTTCAAAAATACACCACAAAATAAATCGGCATAAAATTGATTTGTTAAATTTATCCACACATCTAAAGATGTTGGTAATTTATCAAATAACTGGTTAATTTGCTCTTCAATATCTATTTCCGCATTTCTTTTAGTTGAATGGCGCCATGAACCTGTTTTTTCAATTATGTCGTGAACTTTACCGCGACGAATATCACCCTTATGACACGAGTGAGTAGGCTGAATACCAAGTACTTCTGTAATACAATCGGGGTTGAGGTCATCGCCGATAAATCTTAGAGAATAGCAAGACTCATCAAGTTCACCCCCAGCAACCCAAATTAGTTCACCAAGTGGTTTGTCTGGTGGCAATCTTAACTGCTCGTCCATTTAAAGAGTATTTATCTTTATATTATACTGATAATAAGTTAGAACTTTACTTTTAAACAAACATTAAAATTTTAAGATGCTTCGTTCACGACTCATGACAGTTGAGAGATGCTTCGTACACGACTCATGACAATGAGAGATGATTATGGGTCGGTTGCAATTTTTCAAAGCTGTTTTTCAATTGCATCACACGCAACAGCTACAGCATTTTCTGCTTGGAGAATACGCGCGATTTCTGTTGCTTTTTGTGCATAGCTTGGATTATCTAATAATTTTTGTAATGAAGAAGCAACTTGCGGCGCCGAATATTGATTACGTTTAATTGTACGGGATGTTCCTAAACGTTCGACTCGCGCGGCGTTGTCTGGTTGGTCGTGGCTATAAGGCATAATTAAGGTTGGGCACCCTGCTCTTAGTGCTTGGGCTGTTGTTCCAATTCCACCTTGATGCACTATGCAACTAGCGTTAGGAAAAATTTGGGAGTATGGTATGTAGTTGACGGCAATAATATTTTTTGAAAGGTTTTGTGGAGGGGAGTTTTTACCAATTAATAAGATTGCGCGACGGTTGATTAGTTTTGCTGCTTCGATGCTTTCTTGGTAAAAGTTGCCTGCGTCCATTACTGCTGCGGAACCGAGGGTGAAAATTATTGGCGCCTCACCTGCATCTAAAAATTGCTTTATTCCTTCTGGAAGTTCTGCGCTTTGAATTGCATCATAATAGGTAAAGCCTGCAACTACTGTATTTGGCGCCCAGTCTGGTTGAGGTTGTCCTAACACCGAGGAAAACAGCGCGATAACAAGATAAGGTGAAAATTTGCAATCAATATAAGGATTTCCTTTGAGTGGAGATAATCCGAGTTCATGACGAAGTTGACGAACTGGTTTTGCCCAAGGATTACTTACCCGTTTTGCAAAATTGATAATGCTTTTGTTAAAAGTTGGACTGAACTTGTATAAGTTTGCCAATGCAGGAAATGGCGCCAAAATAGGTGGGTCGTAAGCTGAGAAAAACGACATGGGAACCATTGCACTTGATGCCCATCTCATTTTAAATTTTTCTGCTACTAGTGGAGTTGCAGTTACACCTTCACCTGAAAATATAAAATCTGCTCCTTGTGCAACGTTGAGCAGGTCTGTATACATCGCACGTAAATTTGGATTAACCCACTGTCGAACCATATATTCTTGTCCTGTTTTCATGTCCATCATTCGTGCCATTTCTTCTGGGTCGTTAAGGGCAGTAAAGTCAGGACGCATTCGATGGAACTCAAATTTTAATGCTTCGAGTTTAGATTGATATTCTTTGTGTGTTACAAATACTACATAATGACCACGTTGCCGCAATTCTAAGGCAACAGCAATCATAGGATGAAGGTCTCCCAAAGTTCCTAGTGTAGTAACAATAATTCGACTCATCGTCTGTATTCTATGTGGTAAATAGTAAGGTGGGCATTGCCCACCATACAATATAAAAAGTGAGAAAGTTAAGTGAAAGCACAAGTATTCCGTGGTGTCAAAAATCTCTCCTATGAGGAAATTCCTGTTCCATCTCTAGAACCTTCGGAGGTGTTGGTACAGGTAAGGGTTGTTGGGTTATGCCAATCAGATATTAAGAAAATTCTTTATCCTTTATATGAACCCCCGCGCGTTTTCGGTCACGAAACAGCAGGTGTTATTGCAGCAGTGGGAAGCGATGTTAAAAAATGGCAGGTTGGACAACGAGTTGCAGTAATGCACCATATACCGTGTATGCGCTGCGATTATTGTCTCAATGAAAACTATTCGATGTGCGACACTTATAAAAATATTGTCACAACAGCAGGGTTTGCGCCAAGTGGTGGTGGTTTTGCTGAGTATGTAAAAGTACCTGGGCATATTGTTCAAAATGGCGGTTTAATACCTATCCCCGATGATATTACTTTTGAAGAAGCTAGTTTTGTTGAACCAACGAACTGCTGTCTCAAAGCGGTGAAAAAGGCAAATATTCAACCTGGGCAAACTGTATTAATAACAGGCGCCGGACCAATTGGGTTAATGTTTGTGATGTTGGTCAAGTACTTTGGCGCCAAAGCTATTACTACAGATTTAATTCCTTCGCGGATAGAAAAAGCAAAACAAGTAGGCGCCGAAGCTGCTTTTGACGCGCGCTCCGGCAATTTACCAGAAAAAATCCGCGCGCTAACTAACGGTATGGGTGTAGATGTGACTTTGCTTGCAGTACCCAGTGATAAAGCATTTTTTCAAGCTTTAGACTGTACACGCAAAGGAGGCAAAATATTATTCTTCGCTGAATTTCCTGATGAAGTAGAAATTCCTATCAACCCAAATATTCTCTACCGTCGAGAAATAGATTTGATGGGCAGCTACAGTTCGTCGTTTAAAGTTCAAAGTCTATCAGCAGATATTGTATTCAACCGTCGCATCGATGTAAAAGCCTTGATTAGCGACCGTTTCCCACTCCAAGATTTATCACAAGCTGTCGAACAAGCTGTTAAACCAACCCCAGAAACCTACAAAATCCTGATTTACCCACAATAATCAACTCTTGTGGAACAATAAACTCTTGTGGAACGGGCATCCTTGCCCGTCCTCTTCTAAAATTACTACTTGACTATTGAAAATTCTGAACATCATCAACATTGCTGAACGGGCAGGGATGCCATTAGCGTCAAGTTAAGCTAAAACCTACTACGTCACCTCCAATTCGCAATTCGCAGTTC
>NZ_JBXXZH010000165.1:0-21477 GCF_059640475.1 Calothrix sp. CBUCES-K 9914 | reverse complement strand
GAGTGCTGAGTGCTGAGTGCTGAGTGCTGAGTGCTGAGTGCTGAGTGCTGAGTGCTGAGTGCTAACTCCTGACTCCTAACTCCTAACTCCTAACTCCTAACTCCTAACTTTTCACTCTCCCGGCGCCGTGGTACTTCATATGTCATAAAATCATGTGCCATATCGGTATTTGGGAAAATTGCGCGCGCTTCCAAAAGCAAATCTTTAAGTTCCAAGCTATTACCTGGAGCATAACGAGGACTAAAGTGGGTCATAATTAAGCGATTCGTGCCAGATGCAAGCGCTGTTTGTGCTGCCATTGTGGTTGTAGAATGCAAACGCTGAAAAGCCATGTCAGCATCTTGATGAGCAAAAGTCGCTTCGTGAATAAGTACGTCAGCATCTTGCGCTAATTCTACGGCGCCATCACAAAATACAGTATCAGTACAATAAGCAATCTTACGCCCAATCTCGGTTGGTCCACACAGTGTGCTGCCCTGCATAACACGTCCATCTGCCAAAGTCACAGTCTCACCACGTTTTAGCTGACCATAAACACGACCAGGAGGTATCTCTAATTCTTTCGCTTTTTCAATGTCAAAGCGTCCAGGTCGGTCTTTTTCTTCGATACGATACCCAAATGCGGGAATGCGGTGATGCAGTTGACCACAAATAACTTTAAATTCCTCGTCCTCGCAAATAACTCCTGGACGGACACTATGAACTTTTACAGGGTATGAAAAATGTGTGTGCGAGTAACGCGAACAAGCTTGAAGATAGTCGTTCAAACCAGGAGGCCCATAAATATCAACACGGTCTACATTCCCTGCTAAACCACAGCTTGCCAAAAGCCCCATTAAACCAAATACATGGTCTCCATGCATGTGGGTAATAAATATTCTAGATAGTTGACTAACTTTCAAGTCACTTCTCAATATTTGGTGCTGCGTACCCTCCCCGCAGTCAAATAACCACAGTTCTGCCCGCTGCGGTAATCTCAAGGCTACACTCGATACATTACGCGCGCGCGTCGGTACTCCAGAACTTGTTCCTAAAAATGTTATCTGCACAGTTTTATAAAAGTGTTCCCACTTATATATTATAGTGGCACGGAAAAACCTAAAATTCATAAAAGCGGCAATAATGGTATAATTAACTCACTTTACTTCTTCCGGTAGATGCGCTTTTATATTATGTTGGCTAGCTAGATTAGATTGGCTGACAACGTTTCCACTAAATTTAAGTTAATTCGATGGTTAATTAGTGATAAAGTAATTGTTGATATTAATTAGAAGTTTATTTTTATAAGTGCTAAATCAAAAAATTACTACATGGATATGTAGTAATAATACGCGGGTATTAGTTAAGTATAAAAATTTATACATTTAAAATTTGGTGCCAAAAGTAAAAATTATTGCTAGACTAAGTTTTAGTTAGGTTTACAGCTTTAACCTTCTCCTTATATATTATTCTATCTAGGCATGAAATAGTATCTCTTAATACTAAGAATGACAAGTTTAAGTTTTTAGCCCGCAGAGCGATTGATAAAAATTTGACAACAAATCCTAGCTAAGTACAAGTTGAGATGATTGACCATTACACTACAAAGCACAAAATATATATATTTTTTTTGTAAATTTTTTGAGCTTTTTTAACGAAAGAATAAAGATTTCAATGATTCGTTGACAAGATTTACAAAAGTGTAATAATGAATACTGAACAGTCTAATCAAGGTGCAAAATTTTAAGATATGATAAAACTAATTATTACTAGGTGCTTTGATATTTACTAGTAAAGCAGTTGGTTATCAGTTAACACCTCTGAAAGTAAGCTGTAAGCACTCTTGTAGTGTTCTGTTTTACGTCGTATCGTGCTGATTTGTGTAAAAGCTATTTTGCGATTTACTACATAGTTGCCAAAATGGCAGATTTTTTGAGTTCATGTAACTAAGGTGTTGCTTTTCGGGCTATTATAATCGGTAGTTTGATTTACCAGATAGGCACGGTGTAAATGTACTACCATGCTGTATTTTATTACAGCTTAAAGTAAATTATTTAACTTGTTCCCATAGTAGTCCTGTGATTAAGATCTGGCTTGGCATAGAGACTTATTTCAAGGAAGAGAGCGTATTAGTTCAGATATTAGAGTAGATTTAATTCAATATTAATAACAATGAGGCATTGCTTACGGTATATGAATTGTGATGCCTAGATGTTTAAGGCTTTTAGATATTCACTAAATGCCCTAAATGCGATTAATAATGAATTAAAAGTTTGTTTTATTGGGATAAGCGAACTATAAAATATGAAATGATGGTGAATGTAGTCACGCATCATTACAAACCACTAAAAATAGATACGAGAACACATGACTTAAATTAGGAAATTCCCCCTAGACTGGCAATCATAAGGGGAAAACAACTTAATTAAGTCGCATACCACCTAAAAAGTTAACTAGCTTTCAAAAGCTAGTGAACTAAGCAACTGTAACCTGATCAGAGGATTTTAGCAGTTGCTAGGAACTTATGTACCAATATTTAGTTGATAGCAACTTATCTAAAATTATGTCACGAAAGCTCGCGATACAACAAGTTTCAAGTAACAAGTTTGAAGTCGAACATTTTTTGGCGCCTGCCAGAGTTATCAAGGTTACTACAGCGGCTTTTAGAGTCACGCTTACATAAGTGTACTTGTGGCTATCAAACAGTTGTATTCAATGTTAAAACCTAACTCAGAGGGTCTTGATAATGCGATCCCAGGAAGAACTAAGTTTAAGAATTTCTAAAGTCTTAGGTGGAAACCTTACACAAAAAGAACTGCAAAGCTGTTTACAAGCAGCCAAAATATTGGAGTTGCCGCTTGCAACGCAGTTTTGGCAGTTAAGAGATGTAGAGAGCGGTATTTATATTGTTCTTGCGGGTAAAGTTAGATTTTTAGACGACTTGGAGAACTTAATAACAACTTTGTCGGTAGGAGCATCATTTGGAGAGGCAACTCTTTTTAATGAAGACGAATTTATTTCGTATGCAGCGAGAGCTTCGCAAAACTTGAAGTTGTGCTACCTGAGTTTAGAGACGTTGCAACCGTTGATGACGCAATATCCTGACCTCCGCGACAAGTTGAAGACGCAAGCAGAAATTTGGGATTTAATGCTTTTATGCCGTCAAAACTCGAATTTTCCTAACGCTCCATCATTGGCGCCCTCCATGCTTGAAGCTTTATCGCTGTTCGAGCGACTTGATGTTACCGCATCAGAGACAAAGGAGGTTTTGAAAGATTACAACATGTTGATTGTACGTGTTGGGCATCTTCAGCATAGTAATGGAACAATACTTACGCCAGGTAAAATTTGTGCCAATCCAAAACAGGGTAGTTGGCGCCACTCTCAACCAACAACTGTATATGCTCTTAAAAATACAGATGAGAAAACAGCACTTGAACACTGTTATGAGTTAGCGCAATTTGCTCCTCCCGACTCTGAGCAACCTGTCTTGTCTCAGCATCAGCCGCGCAAGAGAAGGTCAGCAGCACAAACTACAACAGATGATACTACCACCAAGAATCAGAAGGTAATTCCCTTTCCTGTACGCGGTCGGGAGCTACAACAAAAGCCGAATAAATCCCGACCCTACTTTCCTAGTCCGAAGGTGGCAATGGGACATTGGTGGGGACGATTGACCCGACAATATCCTTTTTATGCCCAACACAGTGCTTCAGATTGCGGCGCCGCTTGTTTGGTGATGATTGGTAACTATTGGGGTAAGCGCTTTAGTATCAACAAGTTACGGGATATGACGAATGCTACTCGCAGTGGCGCCTCTCTACGCGCCGTTTCTTCGGTTGCTGAAAGTTTGGGTTTTGCGACACGTCCAGTCAAAGCGACTTTTGATAAATTAGCAGAGCAACCACTACCAGCAATTGCCCACTGGGAAGGTAAACATTTTATTGTTGTTTATGAAATTACCAAAAAGCGAGTAATTGTTGGCGACCCTGCCCTTGGGCAGCGTATTCTCACACGCAAGGAATTTGAAAAAGATTGGACGGGGTATGCATTGTTACTGCAACCGACTGCTGCGCTCAAGCAAACAAAGAGTGATACTAGTGGGCTATGGAAGTTTTTTGAACTAGTTAAACCACATTACAAAGTATTATTTGAAATTTTCATCGCTTCAGTGTTGATGCAAATATTTGGGTTAGTGACACCAGTATTTACCCAGTTATTATTAGATCGAGTTTTAGTGCAACGTAGCGTTAGCACTTTAAACGCTGTTGGTTTAGGGATGATTCTGTTTGGCTTATTCCGCATTGCCATGAATGCAGTACGAACGTATCTTTTAGACCACACAGCCACGCGCGTCAGTCTTGCTCTAGTTATAGGTTTTATTAAACATACTTTTCGTTTACCTTTATCTTATTTCGAGTCGCGCTATGTCGGAGATATTATCTCTCGTATTCAGGAAAACCAGAAAATTCAAACTTTCTTGACTGGCGAGACGCTATCAATCACGCTCGATTTAATGTCATTAATTGTCTATTTAGGCGTCATGTTTTCCTATAGCTGGAAGATGACGTTGTTTGTGCTGATAACGGTGCCGCCATTTTTTATACTGGCACTAGCAAGTACCAGCATTTTGCGCCGGATTTCCAGGGAGGTATTTAACGCCGGCGCCGAAGAAAATAGCTACCTGATAGAATCTTTGACAGGCATACGCACTGTTCGCTCGTTGGCAATTGAGCAAACAGTGCGCTGGCGTTGGGAAGAACTACTAAATAATTTAGTCAAAAAATCCTTCTCGGCTCAAGTTATTGGCATTCGGTTATCTGCCATTAGTGGTGTAATCGAAATGTTTGTAAGTACAGGAATAATGTGGTTTGGGGCTTGGCAAGTAATTAATGGCGAGCTTACCCTCGGACAATTAGTGGCTTTCAACATGTTAATTGGTAACGTCTTGAGTCCATTCCAACGGTTTTCTGGACTATGGAATCATTTTCAGGAAATTGTTATTTCCGTCGAACGTCTCAATGATGTTTTAGAGGCAGAACCAGAAGAAGACTTACAAACTAAACCTCGCAAGTCATTAGCTAAACTCAAAGGAAACATTCGCTTTCACAACGTCACTTTCCGTTATCACAAAGAAAGCGATACTAATGTGCTGGAAAACCTCAACTTTGAAATTAAGCCCGAACAAATGGTGGCTTTGGTCGGGCGCAGTGGTTCTGGTAAAACAACATTAGGCAAATTAATTTTAGGTCTATACCCTGCGACTGATGGCAAAATTACGATTGATGGATATGATATCAGTCATGTCGCCTTAAAATCGTTACGTTCTCAAATAGGAGTCGTAGACCAAGATACGTTTTTATTTGGTGGTACGATACGCGAAAATATTGCCATAGCTCATCCAGAAGCAACTATAGAAGAAATAGTTCAAGCAGCTTCCTTAGCAGGTGCTGATGAATTTATTCAGAAGCAGCCACTCGGTTACGAAACCCAAATTGGTGAAGGTGGGGGAATGCTATCTGGGGGACAACGCCAACGTCTCGCAATAGCCCGTGCCTTGCTAGGAAATCCACGCTTAATACTGTTGGATGAAGCAACAAGTCACCTTGACGCTGAATCCGAACGAATTATTCAAAACAATTTCAAAACTATTCTTAAAGGACGTACAAGCGTCATCATCGCCCATCGTCTTTCTACCGTTCGCAATGCAGACCTAATCTTAGTGTTAGACCACGGTGTACTGGTAGAAAGCGGTACTCATGATGAATTGATTGCAAAGAAAGGCCATTATTATTACCTAAATCAACAACAGCTCGCTGAAGCCGGATAGTTCTCGTGGCGCCTGCTCCCACCTTCCAAATTTAACGATTCACAGCTTCCACTCTTAACCATGTCTCAACCATCTCTTAATCCTCTTCCTGAAGAGAAACACGGCCAGTATCAAAGCGATATGCAAAGCAGTAATAATTCAATTCGCGATCCAGTAGAAACATTTGATGATAGTAAAGATTTATTCCACGGTAGTGAAGAATTACTCGATGCCTTACCGAGACTTTGGACTCGCGGTTTACTGTACATTCTACTTGGCTTTGGTGTTCTAGCTTTACCTTGGTCAATGTATTCCAAAGTGGACGAGACTGGAAGTGCGAGAGGACGTGTAGAACCCAAGGGTGCAACGCAAAAATTGGATTCTGAAGTTGGTGGAAGTGTCAAAGCGGTCAAAGTTAAGGAAGGTGAAACCGTTAAAGCTGGGCAGGTGTTACTGGAATTAGATTCAGAAATCCTCCAAACACAAATCAAAGAGACAGAGGCAAAGTTAACTGGACTACAAAATCAGCGCGCGCAACTCAATATTCTACTGAATCAATTACAGTTGACCAATAGTGTCACCCAACAGCAGAACAAATCCCAAGAATCAGAAAAACTTTCTCAAATCAACCAAGCAAAGCAGAATCTGGATTCAAAACAGAGTACTTATAACCTGCAAAAGTTAGAAAAACAGGCATTAGTCGAACAAGCGCAGCAGCAAATCCTGGTTACTCTTAATGACCAACAAGCATCTAAGAACCGCTTAAGTATTGATTCAAAACAAGTCGAACGCTTTAACAATCTGGTTAAAGATGGCGCCGTTTCTTCAATGCAGGTTGACCAACTCAAAAAAGAAGAGCAGGAAAGCAAACGTGTTTATCAAAAAAATTTATCTGATATTAAACAAGCACAATTAAATTTAGCTGGAGAGAAGAATCGCTATCAAACAACAGTTAATCAGCTTGAGTCTGACATTAAACAAGCGAAACTACGGATGCAAGAGGTACAGGACAGCTATACCAGCTTGCAAAAAAACGGCAAGCTTGCTGTTTTAAAAAATGAGCAACAACTTAAAGACTTGCAAGCCCAAATTACAGCAAATCAATCGAGTATTGCTCAAACTACAAGCCAAATGACATCGTTGAAGCTTCAGTTGCAGCAAAGAATAGTTAGGTCTCCGCTCAACGGAATCATTTTTGAGTTGCCATTTAGCAAAGCCGGAACAGTCGTACAACCCGGTCAAAGAGTTGCAACTATTGCACCCAAAAATGCAGGTTACATACTCAAAGCGAGTATGCCTAGTCAAGATAGTGGCTTTTTGAAGGTGGGAATGCCAGTCAAAATCAAGTTTGACGCTTATCCCTTTCAGGAGCATGGAATTGTACCAGGAAAAGTCACCTGGATTTCCCCTGATTCAAAAGTGGATAAAACACCTGGAGGAAATGTCGAAACTTATGACTTAGAAATAGCTTTAGAACAGCAGTATGTTCAGAATGGCAATAAACGTATTCCATTAACCGCCGGTCAGACTGCAACTGCTGAAGTCATCATTCGTCAGCGTCGCGTTATTGACTTTGTTTTAGACCCATTTAAGAAACTGCAAAAAGGAGGTTTAGAGATGTAGAGACGCGATATATCGCGTCTCAATATATCGCGTCCGTACAAGGCAAGGCGCCTTTTTCGAGACAAAGGACATATAAAGGAGAAAAGACACATGTCGCTCACCATTTCTAGTTCAGATATCATTCACAACCTCAAACTCTCCTGTCAAATTCCCAGTGTTGTGGAAGCGATTGCATCTGTTCATATTATTGCTGAAGCAGCCCAAAAGGCAGGAGTTACAGTCACAAATGAAGAACTACAGATTGAAGGTGACAAACTGCGGTTAGAAAAGAAACTCGTAAAAGCAAAAGACACATGGACATGGTTAGAAAAGTATCATCTTTCTGTAAAGGAGTTTGAAGAGTTAGTCCATAGCCAAGCTCTTTCTCGGAAATTAGCTCATCACATGTTTTCGCCTCATGTGGAAAAGTACTTTTACGAACGCCGACTAGATTACGAGCAAGCAGCTATCTATGAAGTCGCCTTTGAGGAGCGTGATTTAGCCTTGGAGTTGTTTTATGCCTTAGAAGAAGGTGAAATCACTTTTGCTGAAATTGCTCGCCAATTCATTCTGGAACCAGAACTTCGCCGCGCGGGTGGATATAAAGGACTGAGGCACCGCAGTTCATTTCGTCCAGAGATTGCTGCGGCTGTATTTGCGGCAACTCCACCTCAGATTCTCAAACCGATTACCACGCCTTCATCTGTGTATTTAATTTGGGTGGAAGAAATTATTCAACCCCAACTAGATGAGGAATTACGTACTCAAATCATCACAGAGATGTTTTCTGATTGGTTAAAGCAACAAATAGAAGTTATGGAAATTGTCACTCAGATAAACTCTGATGATAATTCACAATCGCAGGGAGAACTTTTTAAGCAAGCTTAAAGCTATTTAGTAGTAATACGTAATAACTAATTAAATCCAATTTTGTTTTGTTGTAAATAGCAGGTAAAAATAAATTATTTTTCTTAGAAATAAGTGGTTTCTGCAAAAACATATTCAGTTTAATTATCAATCAAAGAATAGTCAATATTGCAGTAAAAGCTTTATTCACAAGCCTTTACGCCAAAATCAACACAAAATAATAATCTTTAAAAGTGTCTGAGCAGTAAAAAAAAGTAATTACTGCCCAGTTTTGCTATGTTTAATTAATTAAAAAAAACATGGATTTATTTATGTTAATTAGTGATTTATATTCAGAAAATCTATGCAAAAAAATCAAAAAACTGTTGACTTTTTAAGTGAATAAGATATAGTAGAAATGTGAGAGGAAAAACGAACTTCTCACATCGGATTTTGAAAACAAGTAATTCCCAGGAGAAAAACAATGATTATTTCTGATCTAAACTACTTGGAAGCTAATGAAGATGAAGTGTTTGGTGGTTTATTATTTGTGCCAAATGCTAACCAGAACGAAAGAAACACTCTCGTTGTAACAGAAAGAATTGACATCGCTAAAGACTTTTTCTCTAGAGTTAATGTTTCAGGAGCTGCAGCTACTGCTGAATCAGTTGTTTTGGGTACTAACAATTCCGCAACTCAAACTCAAACCTACATTAATAATGGTGTAAATAGTTCCTCCTCTATAGGATTTGCTAGATTCTAGTTCCTGGCGATGAAGAATGAAGACAGCCAAGAGCTAGTAAACTTGGCACCAGTTTTGAAATCCGAGCATAACTTGACTAATCCGGAAAGTCGAGTCATATAATGAACGGTATTTCTATTTCTGCTGCAAGATATTGGGTAGATTTTGGCGGTCTTTAAAGTACTTTAATAAGCATTTAATCTGCTGTACATTGAAAAATGTACGGCAGATTATAAAGTTTAAAATAAAAATCAATAAACAAAATCCAAACAGCATCAAAAATTGGATAGTATTTCAGACAGACCAAAATAATTCCAAGTTAAAGCCAAGCAAAATTAATAAATAATTCGCAATGAATTTAGGATACAGCACCCTAATTTTAATAATCTAAGAAATCAAGCTGTGAAGCAGGGAAGCATTGTGATCCGAACCTCTAACTTAAATTTGTATGTCGTGAAACTTATAACAAATAACGAGTTATTTAGATATAGCCATGAATGATACCGAAAAAATTTTAGAAACTAATGCTAAATTCCTGATTGAATCGGCAATTCAGAAGCATCAGTCTGGTGAGTGGAATGAAGCAGAATTGCTATACAAACAAGTATTAGAACTTCAACCCGAATTAAACAATCAATATCAGACGATAGCAAGTAACAATTTAGGAAATATATTTGAGGAACAGGCTCTCTTAGACACATCTGTAGATTTTTACAAACAAGCATTAAGGCTTAAACCTGACTATGCAGAGGCTTATTATAATTTAGGACATGTCTTCCAAAAACAAGATAAGTTAGATAAAGCTATAGAATTTTACCAGCAAGCTTTGAGGCTCAAGTCAGACTATGCCGAAGCTTATTACAATTTAGGAAATGTCTACCAGCAACAATATAACTTAGAAGCAGCTATAGAATCTTACCAGCAATCATTAAAAAATAATCCTGACTGTGTTAAAGCTCATAACAATTTAGGAATTGTCTTACAGGAAAAAGGCAGGTTCGATGCAGCGCTAGAGTCCTACCAACGAGCATTAGCAATTAAGCCTGACTGTGCTGAAGCTCATAGCAATTTAGGAATTGTCTTACAGGAAAAAGGTAGGTTCGATGCAGCGCTAGAGTCCTACCAACGAGCATTAGCAATTAAGCCTGACTACGCTGAGGTCTATAACAACTTAGGTGCTATATTCAAGAAACAGAATAATTTTGATGCAGCTGTTGAATCCTTCAAGCAAGCTATCAGCTTTAAGCATAACTATCCTAAGTTTCATCAGAACTTGGGAAACACACTTTACGACCAGGGGCGCCTAGAGGAAGCGATAGAATCATACAATCAAGTTTTAAAAATTGATCCTAATTTTGCTGAAGCAAAGTTAGGCATTTGTATAAGTCAGCTACCAATTATTTATTCCAGTGTTGAAGAAATTGATTTGAAGCGAAAGCACTATCAGCAACATCTGCTTTCTTTAGCGAACTACTATCAAGTTGCGACTCCCGACCAAAGAGCAGAGGCAGCTATGAGTATTGGTCTCATTCAGCCTTTTTATCTAGCTTATCAAGGCTTAAATGACCGTCTTTTACAGCAAATTTATGGGCAAATGATTGCTGGGCTGATGTCGAGTCGCTATCCCCAGTGGACTCAACGCGTCGTGCTGCCAAAATTAGCTGCCAATGATAAAATTCGCATCGGTTTTGTTTCCAGATTTTTTTACAATCATTCTAACTGGAAAATCCCCTTAAAGGGTTGGGTAGAAAACCTCGATAGAAGTGAGTTTGAGTTATTTGGCTATCACACGAACAACGAACGCGATCCAGGAACTACTTCTGCTGCAAAAGCGTTTGACAAATTTACTCAAGGTTCTTTACCGTTGGAAAGATGGGCTGAAATTATTCAACAAGATAAGTTACACATCCTAATTTTTCCGGAATTTGGCATGGATCCAACAACAGTAAAATTGGGTTGTTTAAGGCTAGCTCCGATTCAAATGACATCTTGGGGACACCCTGTTACTAGTGGGTTACCTACAATTGACTATTACTTGAGCAGTGACTTAATGGAACCAGAAAATGCTCAAGAACACTATACAGAACAGTTAGTCAGACTGCCTAATTTATCAATTCATTATACGCCATTGCCAATTGAAACTCAACCAAAGAGTAAACAGGAAATTGGCATCGCAGAGGACGAAATTATGTTCTGGTGCTGTCAATCTTTATACAAGTATTTACCCCAACATGATGATGTCTTTCCTAAAATTGCCAAGGACTTAGCTAAACACTTAGCTAAGTGTAAGTTTGTCTTGATTGAGGCGCAGCAAGGCAAGTATATTACTGAGATGTTTCGCGAAAGGATGAAACGAGCTTTTGAGGAATTTGGACTCAATTATCAAGATTACTGCATCTTTTTGCCTCGCTTAGATAATAGACAGTTCTTGAGTACTACCGCAATTGCAGATGTATTTCTGGATAGTATCAGCTGGTCAGGATGCAACTCGACGTTGGAAGTAATCGCTCATAATATACCAGTTGTCACCTTGTCTGGAGACACAATGCGGGGACGGCATACTATGGCTATTCTCAAAATGATGGGTGTAGAAGAGACGATTGCTGCAACTAAAGAAGAGTATGTGCTTCGGGCGGTTCGGCTGGGACAAGATGCTGAATATCGTCAACGCATCTCTCGACAAGTTGCTGAAAATAAATATAAGTTATACGGCGATTTAAAACCAGTTAGAGCGCTAGAGGATTTTCTTTTCAAGGTGCTTAATAAGCCAAGACGATTTGGCGCCTCAGATGTCGCCGAAACCCTTCAATTCGCAGTTCAACACCATCGAGCCAATCGCTTAGTTGACGCTGAACAGCTATATCATCAAGTTCTGGAAAGACAACCTGACCACCCGGAAGCTTTATACAATTTAGGAATGCTGGCGCAACAGTTAGGGCAACCCGAAACCGCTCTTACATGGTTGAATGCTGCAACACAAGTCCAACCAGACTCTGTTAAGGCTTGGTTCAGTTTAGGTAATTTGTGTTTAGCTCAAAAGCAGTACGCGGAAGCTGTCATCGCTTACCATCAAGCTCTAGCCCTACGACCAGACTCACTACCAATTTATAACAACTTAGGCTATGCTCTGCAACAACAAGGACTATTGGACGAAGGAGTTCAATACTATCAAAAAGCCTTAGAACTTAAGCCAGACTTTGTAGAAGCAGACGTTAATCTGGGTAATGCGCTGCACGCTCAAGGTAAGCTCTCAAACGAACAAAAACTTGACTATGCTCAAATGAATCACAGGTTGGGTGTGCAAAGGAAAAAAGCCGGTGATTTACAGACAGCTGTAGCTTACTATCGCTCCAGCCTTGCCCTCCAACCTGATTTAGTAGAAGCTCATTACAACTTAGGCATTGTGCTGCAAGAACAAGGAGAGTGGCAAGAAGCAATTACCTATTATCAAAAAGTAATAGAGCTTAATCCCCAACACACAGAAGTCCACTTTAATTTAAGCAAAATTCATCAACAGCATTCTTCCGTTACAGGAGTGTGATGATTTGTCAAGGATTTCATAAACAATTAGGTGCATCATATATTCCTGACTAGCTCAAAAAGGAGGCTCAAAATGTGAATTAATGATTCAGCACTTGATCGAAAAGACAAATGAAAATGACTAAAAGTCTTCAATTTTTGCTTCATGTAACTAGAGGTGCAATATGTGTCAATTAAAGATATCAGACTTGAGTTTTTGCGAAGTAGTAGCAGAGAATGAGGTTGAGGTCAAAGGTGGATTGACTGTTGGGGAAATAGGCATAAATCTTAGACTAAGACCCTTAGTAGAGAGATTAATACCTGATCTAAGTGAGCGACTTAATCTATCTAAAGTACCTTTAGAGATCAAACCACTTCCTTCCGAAGATGGAAATACTGTTAAGAAGCTTGAAAATATAGATGCAGGTATATCCGGATATCAAGTGACAAGTCAGGATGGCACAACCAAGTCTAGTACGTTAGCTGGTAAAGACTTTGTGTTTGCTTCTACATCATCTATCAAATCGTCTTGACCCGTTGATTGATTAGGAAAAAAGAAGAAAACCTATTAAACAATGGTTTTTCGTCATTACATACGATATAGAGACCGAATATATATATTCGGTCTCTACAAACCAATTTATAGGTAAACGTTGGACATTAATCCCTATAGTTAATAAGAACAGAAACATGGAAGGAAACAAAAAATCTAACCATCAAATGGAAATCAATGACTTAATTGATGATGCCATTGCAAATGCTGTAACACGAAGAAGTTTAGTAGAAACAGAGGATGCATTATTCGCTGTATCTGATGAAGAAGCCGCAATAATTGCGGGGGGTACAGGGGTTCAAGAAGCTGCAAGAATTGCAGTTGACGAAAAAACAAATATTTCAGTAGCAGGTTTCAAGCCTGTTAACCCCCCGCCTCCTCCTGTTAAACCAATTTATCCGCCAATTATAGTTGGGCTGATTGCATTACCCGATGATAAAAAACTTGCTTAATATCTTGCTTAATATTTAGAGGATTGGTGGAGGCTTAATTTATGAAAGATAATATTTCCGAACGAACAACGCTTTGCCCTAGTGCGAGACCCGAGTTGGTGGATAGTATTGTCTTTGGCGTAGTTGGTGGAACGGCAACGGCGCCTCGTATAGTTTATCTCAAGCAGCCTCTACCCATTACCGATGAACTGATAGCAAAGGCTAGTCCAGTTACACCTACCGAAATTTTTCGGACAGCAGCATCTTGTGTGGAATTAGGTTGTCAGCATTTTGATGGCAAAGACTGTCGTCTAGCAATGCGAATTGTCGATAAAATGCCCGTGGTAGCAGAGGAACTACCACCCTGTTCTATTCGTCGAGATTGTCGCTGGTGGCAGCAGGAAGGTAAGGCAGCTTGTATGCGATGTCCGCAAATCATTACAGACAACTATTCTGCATCCGAGCAGTTACGTACTACAGCAGACCCTTGCAATTAAAAAAAGCACTACGAAGAGTCATAATTTCAGGAGAAGATAATATGTCTTTAGAAATTTTGGAAAAAGTTAAAGACTTCCTTGTCAAACTCGTCAAAGATGAAGCTTTTCGCACCCAGTTAATTAATAAGAAAGTTGAAGAAGCAGAAAAATTTTTGCAAGATAAAGGCTATAATTTCTCTCAAGAAGAATTTGAAACAGCCGCTATCCAAATATTGGAATTAAAAGAATTAGGTCAGTTTGACGAGCTTAGTGAACAGGAACTACTGGGAGCTGTTGGTGGAATTGCCAGCATTGCTCCAGAAGATTCTCGTATTCAACCACTATACGGTATCATATCTCGGCCTCCCAAAGGGTATCCTAGACCTTGGCCTAAACCATCACCGAAGCCATTACCCCAACCACAACCTTTGTATGGCATAATAGTTGACCCGCTTGACCCACCCGTTCAAGCATTATACGGAGTAATTGTCTCACCAGAAGAACTACAATAACTTCTCGCTATCTTGAAAACATGCAGATTTTAGATTTATCTTATCTCGATAAAATTTCAGAAACCGATTTAATCTTAGGTTCTGTTGCAGCTACTGTCTCTGCTAATGCATCAGCTACAGGGTCTATAACCAGGACTTATGCATTAGCAGATACTTTCGCCAAACAACTAAAAAACGGTGGCGCCATCGCACTTGGTACGGGATATGCTAAGGCTTACGGAGATAATCCAACGGCAAACGTAACAGTTACAGGCGAGGGTGATCTTGTAATTTATGTAGAGGGTTCCAAATACTTAGTTTCTAAAAACACTGCTATAGCCCTTGGTATTGTAATCGCAATAGATTTCCCTGATAAAAAGGGCTGATATTACATCCTCTTTTAATCCTAATTTCCTTCAGGAGAGTTCGCCATGACATACCACCGCACAAGTTATGCTGTATGGGAAATTACCTTAAAGTGCAATCTTGCCTGTAGCCACTGTGGTTCGCGCGCGGGAAATACACGCTCGAAAGAACTTTCAACACAAGAAGCTTTAGACCTTGTTAGACAAATGGCATCCGTTGGGATAAAAGAAGTTACCCTCATTGGTGGTGAGGCATTTCTGCGTCCAGACTGGTTAGAGATTGCTTCAGAGATAACGAAGGCAGGGATGTTATGTGGCATGACTACTGGCGGCTATGGTATATCATTGGAAACCGCACAAAAAATGAAAGAAGCGGGAATTCGCACGGTTTCCGTTTCAATTGACGGTTTGGAACAAACTCACGACCGTTTACGGGGTAGAAAAGGCTCTTGGAAATACGCTTTTAAGACCATGAGTCACCTCAAAGAAGTTGGCATTACCTTCGGTTGCAATACTCAAATTAATCGTTTATCAGCACCAGAGTTTCCTAGTATCTATGAACGTATTCGTATTGGCGGCGCCCGTGCTTGGCAAATTCAACTCACTGTGCCAATGGGCAATGCCGCCGATAATTCAGATATCCTCCTCCAACCTTACGAGTTACTAGATATTTACCCAATGGTCGCGCGTGTTGCTCGTCGCGCTTATGCTGAAGGAGTTCAACTCCAGGCAGGAAATAATATCGGTTACTACGGACCATACGAACGTCTGTTAAGGGGACGGGGTAAGGAGAGCGAATGGTCATTTTGGCAAGGTTGCGGCGCCGGACTTTCGACTTTAGGAATAGAAGCTGATGGAGCAATTAAAGGTTGTCCCTCGCTACCTACAACTGCCTATACAGGTGGTAACGTTCGTGAGCGCACGCTCCATGATATTATCGAGAATACAGCAGAATTGCGAATGAATTTAGGAGCAGGAACATCAGAAGGTATCAAGCACCTTTGGGGTTTTTGTAAAACTTGTGAATATGCCGAACTTTGCCGTGGGGGTTGCAGTTGGACTGCTCACGTATTCTTTGATAAGAGGGGTAACAATCCTTACTGTCATCACCGCGCACTTGTCCATGCAGAACAAGGTTTAAGAGAGCGTGTAGTTCCCAAAGTCAGGGCGCCAGGACTACCTTTTGACAATGGAGAATTTGAATTAATTGTAGAGCCTATAAACGCTCCCTTACCAGAAAATGACCCATTGCGCTTTAGTGCAGCCAAAATCCAGTGGTCTCCTGATTGGCAAGAAAACAAAGAATCTTACTCACTAATCGGGTCATAAATTATGACTATGACAAACAATAAAAAAATAGCTGAACATCCAGAACAAACCCCCCTGCTTCCTCGGTCAGCTTGGAATAGCCAGTTAACACATCTAAAAGTGCTTTTAAAAGCAAAGCAAACTTTAGAAAAAACAGGACAACTCAATAGAAATTCCACTGATATTAGGTAGCAATAAAAAATTCTAAGTTCAAAATCAAAAATAAAATCGAGCAAAAACTAAGATTTTTAAGATGGGTATTTCTCAGATAGAACAGACTGACGACCCTAAAACTTTATACAGATTAGGCTTGCAAGCACAGCAAGCAGGTCAGCCCCAGGAAGCTGAAAAGTTTTTTAGTGCAGTTCTCCAGGTGCAGCCAGAATCGGTCAAGGTTTGGTTTAGTTTAGGCAATTTGCGTTTCTCGATTGGTCAGTTGACAGCAGCAGAAGTAGCTTACCGCCAAGCCTTAGCCTTACAGCCAAATCTAGTCGCGATACATAATAACCTTGGTTACACCTTACAACAACAAGGGCTTTTTGACGAAGCTCTAGCCTGTTATCAAAAAGCTTTGGAAATTCAGCCCGATTGCCTGGAAGCTTCAGTAAGTTTGGGTAACATACTTCACGCGGAAGGTAAACTACCTGCATGTCAACAAGCTCACTACTGTGCCTTGAACGAGCAGTTAGGTACTGCAAGACTTGAAGCAGGGGATGTAACAACAGCTATTGCTTACTTTAAACAAGCAATTGTTCTACAACCAGACTCAGTAATAGCTACTTATAATTTGGGAGTGGCTCTAGAAAAGCAAGACCATCTTTCTGAAGCGCTCGCGTGCTTTAAAAAGGTGTTAGAATTTAATCCTAATTATGGAGAAGCCTACCTTAATTTAGGTAAAATTTATCAAACACAAAAACAGTTATCAAAAGCGGTTGCTGCTTACCGACAAGGGTTAAGCCTCATCAATCCTTGCTATGAATTAGCTATGGAAGCCGATCTAGAACCTAATCTTGTTCAGGAGGTGCCAGTTACACCACCAATTCCCGAAGGGAAAGTAGTAGTGGGAGACTACAGTTTTCCAGCCATTCCCACCGTAGTAGATCAACAAGGTAAACGTCCTTTTTGGACTGTGATAATACCTGTATATAAACGCACTGAGTATATTCTCGATTGTCTAGCTGGCGTACTGGCGCAATGGCCAGGAGAAGACGAGATGGAAATTCTGGTCTTGGATAATGCCAGTACACCTCCACTCTTCGATCTGGTAAACTCTATAGGCAAAGGAGTCATACGATACTTCCGACACCCGGAAAATCTTGGAGTTGTGGGAAATGCAAATGCAGGTCTTGCCTTAAGTAGAGGTGAGTGGGTTCACATTCTTCACGATGATGACTGCGTATATCCTGGTTTTTATTCCCAACTTAAACAGAGCCTTGAGAACTGCCCTCAGTCTGTT
Organism: Calothrix sp. CBUCES-K 9914; assembly: GCF_059640475.1. Lineage (NCBI taxonomy): Bacteria > Bacillati > Cyanobacteriota > Cyanophyceae > Nostocales > Calotrichaceae > Calothrix > Calothrix sp. CBUCES-K 9914. The sequence continues at coordinate 3,900 of NZ_JBXXZH010000165.1, read as the reverse complement.
GGCGCCGCATTTACTGGTTTTAACTATATCGATGAGAAAGGAAAAAAAGTTGCGACTGGGGATATAGTTTCAGTTTATGGAAACAACAGAGGTATCGCGACCGATTGGCTACAGCGAACTGGCGTTTGTGGTCTAATCGTCGTACCAGCAGTAGTAGTTAAACGAACAACTCATGAACATTTAGGAGGATATTACCCGGAAATACAGGGAATTGACGAATGGGAAATGTATAAACGCATTGCCGTTTTTTATGATTGTTGGTACGAGCCAGGAATATTAGCGGGTTACCGTGTACATTCCCACAGAGAGTCATCTAATAATTGGCTTTCTGGTAGTCTGCCTAAAGCTATTCGTCGTGCCATCGAAATTACCTCCAGTTATCTTCCTGTCAAATATAATGCAGAAATTACGGCAAAAGCTCGCAGGCACAACTTTAATTACTGCCTACAACACGCCATAATTCCCTTGAAAGCTGGTAATTTAGCTGCTACATTTTCTATTATCCAAGAAGCGCTTAAACTTGACCAGTCCTCGGAAGCAGTCGCCAAATTATTTGACTGGCTAAACAAAAATGAAGCCGCTGCGGTAAAAGATGAAATTGTTTCACAATTAATTAATAGTTGACCATAGTTGACCAAATAATTTTAGATTTTAATACCAATTTAATCTAAAGCTGCGACTAATTAAATCCCCCCAAGGGTTCAAAATCGATTAAAACTTAAAAACAATACGGTCTTTCATTATGAGTATTACAAATATTTCAGAATCTACTACTAAATCTCTCATCCAAATTGCAATGCAAAAGCATAAGTCCAATCAATTGGATGAAGCAGAATCAATATACAAACAAATATTACAATTGCAGCCTGACTCAATCAAGATTTGGTTCGCTTTGGGTAATCTCTATCAAGTTCAAGGCTTATTACCAGAAGCAGAAAAAGCTTACAGACAAGCTGTTTATTTGCAACCAGATGCAGTATCAATTTATAATAATCTGGGTTATACTTTGCAGCAACAAAGTAAATATGATGAGGCTATAAGCTGCTATCGAAAAGCTTTGGAACTACAGCCCAACTGCACCGAAGCTTCGGTGAACTTAGGTAACACCCTCCACGCTCAAGGGCAACTCTCACCAGAAAAACAACTCTACTACGCTGCTTTAAACCATCAGTTAGGTCTGAAGTTGAAAAAAGCAGGTGATTTGAAGAATGCTGAAGCTTGCTATAACAGAGCAATTGAACTTAATCCCAATTGTGGAGAAGCTTACATGGGCTTAGGAGAGATTTACCAAATACAGCATAATTTAAAGGAAGCAGTTGCAGTTTATCGGCGAGGGTTAAAGCTGATTAATCCTCACTACGCAGCAGCTACGGAAGTTTATGAAAATGCTCAAACCCCTCAACAGGTGCTAGTAACACCCCCAATCCCTCAACATGAAGTAATTGTGGGAGACTATACTTTTCCTGCTATTACTCCAGTTACAGATGGTGATGAGCGACCAATATTTTCTGTAGTCATTCCGATTTATAACCGCACTGATTATCTCCTGCAATGCCTTGCCAGTGTACTCGAACAGTGGACTGGGGCAGAGGAAATGGAAATTCTGGTCATCGACAATGCCAGTACACAGCCCTTGTTTGAACTAGTGCATGAGATTGGTTCTGGAGTGGTACGTTACTACCGCAACCCTGAAAATATAGGCGCCATCAGAAATGGTAATATAGGTATTGCACTCAGTCGTGGTAAATGGATTCATCTACTCCACGATGATGATTATGTACTCTCTGGTTTTTATGCTCGTCTAAAGCAAAGCCTCCTGGAGTGCCCGGACTCAGTAGCATTTGCTTTTACAGGATATGAGAATGTTAATAAGCAGGGTAAATTAATTCACTCGCCGAAGTTAGATAGCAATCAGCGAGGAATTGTTCGAGATTGGCTACAGCAAATTGGAGTAGCAAATTCATTAAATATATGTGCAGTAGTAATTCGTCGGGAAGCCCATGAACGTAATGGGGTATATCTTCCTGAATTGTTATACTCAACCGACTGGGAACTTTACAAACGCATTGCAGTTTCTTATGATTGCTGGTATGAACCGGAAACTTTAGCTTGCTACCGTGAGCATGTTAAAAGTATTACCAGCGAATTGTTTCAAACTGGTGCGGATGTCACATCCATTATTGATACAATTGAAATATCAAAGAGTTATCTCCCAGTTGAGCATTGCGCTGAGATTACAGCAAAAGCTCACAATTATTACTTTCGTTTTTTTCTAGCAGACGCAAAAAAATTTCTAGAATTTGGCGATGTTAGTAGTGCTTTTCGTTTAATTCAACAAATTCTGCAACTTGACCGTTCTCCGCAAGCGCTAGCAAATTTATTTGTCTTGTTAGCTCAAGATGAAGCAGCTCCTCTACGAGAAGAAATTGTTTCTCAGGTATTTACAATATCTTTGGATAATAACAATTACAAATTAAAACTTCAAACTTCAAAAGTAAATTAAAAAAATATATTATAGGCGATGCAACATCAAAATACTTCCAAATTACATCAAGGTCAATGTTTATTTTGTAGCACAGATTTACGTTATACATTCGTGGATTTGGGAATGTCTCCTCTCTGTAAAAGCTATCGCCACCCAAAACAGCAAAACGAAATGGAGCCTTTTTATCCACTCCATGTTTATATTTGTGAAAAATGTTATTTAGTGCAACTTCAGGAATACATTAATCCGGAAAATATCTTTAGCGACTACGCCTATTTTTCCTGTGACTCTGATAGCTGGTTGCAACATGCTAAAAACTACGTTGATATGGTAGTAGAGCGTTTTCAATTACACGACCAAAGTCAGGTAGTGGAAATTGCTAGTAACGATGGTTATTTGTTGCAATACTTTCTTGCTAAAGGTATACCGACACTAGGCATAGAGCCAGCTGTAAATATTGCTAAGGTAGCAATCAAAAAAGGTATTTCCACAGTAGTCAAGTTCTTTGGAGAACAGACAGCCAGGGAACTAGTTGAGAAAAGATTACGGGCTGATTTATTGCTGGGTAACAACGTCCTAGCTCACACTCCCTACCTTAATGATTTTGTCAAGGGAATGAAAACTATCCTCAAACGGCATGGGGTAATTACAATGGAATTTTCCCACTTGATGCAGTTGATGCAGGAAAATCAGTTTGATACTATCTACCACGAACACTTTTCTTATTTCTCTTTCATTACTGTAGAAAATGTTTTTAAAGCACATGGTTTAACGATTTTTGATGTTGAAGAATTCCCCACTCATGGTGGCTCTTTGAGAATTTATGCTCGTCATACAGAAAATTCTTCTCAACCTGTGAGCGAAAACGTATTCGGACTGAGAGCCAGAGAAGAAGTGGCTGGTTTTACATGTTTAGAAACATATTTTTCCTTTGGTGAACAAGTCAAAGAAACTAAGCGTAAATTGCTTGATTTCTTAATTCAAGCTAAACGCGAAAAAAAATCGATTGCTGGATATGGTGCCCCTGGTAAAGGTAACACCCTTTTAAACTACTGCGGTATCCGTACTGATTGTCTTGATTACACAGTAGACCCTAGTCCTTACAAACAAGGTCTATTTTTACCAGGTACTCATATTCCTATTCTCCACCCAGATAAGATTCAGGAGACAAAACCTGACTATGTATTAATTTTGCCTTGGAATCTCAAGGAAGAAATTATGACACAAATGGCTTATATTCGGACTTGGGGCGGTCGATTTGTTGTCCCAATTCCAGAAGTAAAAGTTTACTAAATTTTTCACAAAATTTTAATAATATTGATGCATTGACAAAATTATATTATTTTTTTAAGAGACCCAGATAAGAATTAATAACGAGTTTTGACTTAATGAACATAACTTGATTTAGACCTACA
>NZ_JBXXZH010000164.1:0-21501 GCF_059640475.1 Calothrix sp. CBUCES-K 9914 | reverse complement strand
GTATTTTGCGTGCTTATTGATTGATAGTAATAGCTTTCACGCACCCTACCCCAATTTATTGGCGCCTCAAAATGCGTGAAATAGCACCATTCCACCCTAAGGTTGAATGTCGCTTGATAGTAGGTTGGGTGGAGGCTTTGCTGAACCCAACCTACAATTATTTTGTAGAGACCGTGTTAACCAGGTCTCTACATTTTGATTCATACAATAATTCAGCAACGTCGATATATTAAATACTAAAAGTAAAAATTTTAGTTTTCTTTTTCTGAAGTAACAAGGCTATAATCAGAATTATTCTTAATACTGTTTACGCAAGATTTAATGTGCGCTCTAATTGCCTGCTCATAAATTACAGTTTGCTGTGTTCGTACCCCTATCGGCTGATATACTAAGCTAATTTCCGGAAATTCACCCCAAGACATCAAAAATACATCATTAGCAGGAGTAGTAATTTCATAATTGTTCTCTTGTTTTTTCCTTTTAAGCCGACAATTATTCAGTTGTAACTTTTGTCGAAATAATTTTTCAAAGTCAGAAATTAGATTTGAAGTTATTTTCATACTTATACACGTTAAAACGTGGTATTTGGGAAAAGAATATCCTGTGATGTCAGTGAGTATAACATCTTAGCTACCACTCTAAAAGTTGACTATTCAAAAAAAAAAACTATAACGCTTGTATAGTAAGGCTTGTAGTCAATCCTGTCTTTTACGAGTTAGTCAGAGTTATTTAGATAAGCTCCGAGAGAAATTGTTACAAATTATACCTAAGTGTCAATCGTTTACATAAATTTATATAATAATTTTTCCAACTCCCACCTAAAAGTTCTCTGGTATGTCATAATGGGGAGTGAGAGTTAATTCGGTTAACAGCGTTTGTTTTTAGTAGTGACAGGTTTTTGTTCTTGGTATTTACAAACTTATCTCCGAAGCTTAAATCTCTATACATTTATTAGTTCGGAGACAATCTTATGTCGATTTATGTAGGCAATCTTTCTTACGAAGTTACAGAAGACAATTTGAAAGCAGTTTTTGCTGAATATGGTACTGTTAAACGAATCCAGCTACCTACAGACCGTGAAACAGGTCGTTTACGCGGCTTTGGGTTTGTCGAAATGGGTACAGATGCTGAAGAAACAGCTGCCATTGATGCGCTTGATGGTGCTGAGTGGATGGGGCGTGACTTGAAAGTCAATAAGGCTAAACCAAAGGAAGACAGAGGCTCATTTGGTGGTAATCGTGGAAACAACAATTACCGCAACCGCTACTAAGCTTCATAAGTTTAGATTTTTGAGTTAGGTTTTGGGCTAACCCATTAAGAAAAAAATAAATTTGATGTACGTAGTGGCTCAGGCAAGAATGCTTGAGCCTTTTTGCTCCAACATCTTAACCATTTATAAAAACTTAAGTAAGTTACAGCATTTTTCAACCAAGTAAGGTACAAATTAAGTTAATAAAACAATAAGTTAATAAAACAATGAGTGGAACGGGCATCCCTGCCCGTCCGAAAACGTACTTCATTTGAATAGGAACCGCTATACATTGCGCTCGTACATACATATTGGGCGCCCCAAAGTAATTGCTTCAAGCTTTAGCATGAATTGAATTAGCTGTTAACTAATATAAATTTTTCATGCCATTGTAGAGCAACTTTATCCCAACCAAACGAATCTTTTAAAGATAATAACTCATTTCTGAAAACCTCCTGTTTTTCGGGGTTTTTGAGTAAGTTTATAACAGCTTCAACAAAATAATTGTTAGTTTCTTCATTACCTGCAATACCCTTAATTTTAATACCGACTTTTACATTTTCTCCTAAACCAGCAAAATCATTTACAACTGGAACGCAGCCACACGCTTGAGCTTTTAAACAACTAATACAAAAAGTTTCAGAAAAAGCACAAGGATAAACATAGATTCCTGATTTCAGTAATTCTTCTACTAATTGCTTATGTCCGACTCTCCCATGTTCGTAAATATTTTCCTGCTGCAAAAGTTTTAGTAGCCGCTCTTTTTTAGTTGGTAAGTCAGGAAATCTTTCTATAAATGGAGATTTAATTAAAGCATCTACTCCTTGCCATCCATAAAAAAGGTGTAGTTCTGCATCAGGAACTTCTTTTATAACCTTTTCCCAATTTGTTAGCAAATGTTCTATACCTCGCGTATAATCACTGATGTATATTAATCTTTTAGGATTTCTGGAAATCTCATTAAGGTTGAAATCTGCTAGGTTGATTCCATTACGTGTTAAAAAGATTTTATGTTCAGGAATCCATTCTGGTAAAAGAGATTTATGGAATTTTGTTAACACGAATAATTTATCAAAACTATCTAAGAATTCTTTATGCCTAGAAGAGTCTATAGCTGGAAATAATTGAGGATTATCATGCATCCATACAGCTTTTTTCTTTGCTTTGACCTTCATCTCTGTAGGCTGTTGCCAACTGCGATGGAATATAAAAATATTGAAATTATCACTTAAATTTAATTTATCACATGATTTGTACAGTACGCCATTATATTCTCCCTCCATCTCACCACACTTATTAAAAACAGTAACTTGATAGCCTAACTTAACCAATTCTTGGCTTAAGTAGATAACAGCTTCCTCGCTCCCTCCAATGCCTTTTTCTACAGAAGGAGCAGCCCAATCTTCAACATGAAAGGGGAAGTTTGAATAAAATACGATTGAGTTATTATTCCAGTCCATTTTTTCCTAATCTTAGCTATGATTCTTGAAATTAATATACTAGTTCATTGGTAGATAAAACTTGCTCGATAATATCAGCCGCGCGCTTAACTCCTCCTGCTTGGTGAATTGCTTGTTGCAACCTTATTGCATTATTTTTATAAGAATCTTGTGTCAATACTTTCTCAACAGCTGTTCGCAGTTTAGAAACTTCTAAGTTTTCTAATGGCAATACTTCTCCTGTACCCGTCCAAGCAATGCGTGCAGAAACTCCAGGTTGGTCGTTGGTAACGGGTATTGCGACCATTGGTACACCATTACTGAGTGATTCTAGTGTTGTATTCAAGCCCGCATGTGTTATTACTAAGCAAGCTTTTTTAAGTAATTCTAACTGAGGTGCATACTTAACTACTAGTGGATTACCAGGTAATTTAGGTAAAGCGTCGGGTTCTGCGGAACCACCAAGGGATATTACTAATTGAGCATTTTGTCCTAAACAAGCTTCCGCTATATACTCAAATATATATCGAAGGCGATTTTGTATAGTTCCCATTGAAGCATAAATTAGAGGTTTGCCATTTAAGTTTTCAAAGGGGAAATTAATATTTGGTCTACCTGTATTGTCGTGATATGGTCCAGTAAAGTGAAAGTAAGGAGGTAAACGTTTGCGTGGAAATTCTAACTCGGCTGGTTCCTGACTAATAATGGCTAATTTAGAATCGCAATCTTCTTCCTTTGAGTAAGCTGATAATTTCCACTCATGACGATATTGGTTAATTACCTGACGGACAGGTTGACGAATACGATTAAATACAAAATAACCGTATTGATTTCGTAAAATTGACCATATATCTAGATTATATTTCCAGTTTTTGACCCAAGGTGGTACAGTATTTTCTGCGTTAATTAGTAAAGCACTACATACAGTAATAAAAGGAAGATTTAGGTATTCGGCAATAGTGCCACCTTCAAAGCAAATTTGGTCTACTAAAAAAGCTTCTACACCCAATTCTTTGGCTGCTGCGGGTGTATCGCGTAGACTTGTGAACGCGCGCTTTGCTACTCCTTTCAAAGTATACTCAGTTGCGGCTATCCCAGTCAACTCTCCTAACTTAATGTAAAATTTACCTGCGTTTTCTAGTGAAAATTCTTGTTCTCCTATTAACCAAAAACCAAAACCCGCAGCTTCAATCTTTGCTTGACTACTTGGAGTTCCAAACATTGTAATTTTGTTTCCCCTTTGTTGTAGTTCTCTAAGTAAAGGAAACATAGTATTTATATGTCCAGTTGCAGAAGGGCAGATTACGCCGAAATGAGTCACAGTATTGATTCCTATAGTTAAGTAGCACTTATAAAACTTTTTTATCAACAGAACTTTAAAGGTTAACTTGAATTCCTAATTCACTCCTCCATTCAGATAGTGGTTTTTGCCAATTTTCTTCCCACTTTTGTGCAAAAAGAGGTTTTGCTTTTCCACCCATTTGATATCCCAACATAATTTGATTTAATAATTTAGGCAAAGCTTCTGGTGACGTAGCAAGTGTCGCTAACATTCCTGCTCCTACTAGAAAAACTGCTAAATTTCTGCGCGTTTGAGCTAATTCAAAAGCTTTAAGTCCTATTTCCCCATTAGTGTCTGTATTAAAGCCTGTTACTACATGCCATATGTCGTGTGTTTGACGTGAGCGTAAAAGTACGTAACTAATATCATCTTTCACTTGAATTTGACGATAAAAACTAGGGTCAAAACCTGCTTTTTGAATGTAAGTAGCATAAGCATACCCTAATGAATCTTGAGGATATTGCAGTAATGCTTCGATATCAGGAGGTGGTGCTATATAACGTTCTTGAATTATTTGAGCTACTTCGGGTTGAGTTTTTAGCCACTCCACTGCTAGTAAACTTGCTTTAGTGTCACGTAAGCTATCTTCTAAATCATAAACATGATCTAGATTACCTGGCTCTCTGAATAGACAAACTATTGAGCGCAATATAGTTTTTATATTAGGGTGAATTCTTCGCTTTTCTACAACTAACATTGCCAATCCTTTGTAAACTTACTTATTTTAAATTTATACCCGTGCGTGGGTGAAGCGGGAGCATCCTAATTTTGTCAAAATATAAACTTGTCATTTCTAGTGCCGCGAAAAATCTGATTAAATTTGAGTTTTTTAAGATGCTTTGTTCGCAACTCATGACATGATGGAAGATTTTTCATCAACAGGACTTGTAGTTAATTTAACCCTTTTACCTGTAACTACCATATTTATTGGAGATGCAGGCGCTGTTACTAACCCACGACGCTTCGGCTTCACTTCACTATCATCAACCAACAAGAGCGAATACTCAGATAATATCTTAACAAGTGCTACTTTCATTTCAAATAAAGCAAACGCGGCGCCAATACAACGTCTGACACCACCACCAAAGGGTAAAAACTCGTAGGGAGAAAATTGTCTTTCTAAAAAACGTTCTGGCTTAAATTTCTTTGGTTCTGGATATAAATCCTCACGCTGATGTATTAAATATATACTTCCGTATAATAACGTTCCGGGTTCTAAATCCCATCCACACAACTTTACTGGTTTTTCTACTTGACGCGGAAAAGTAAGCATTGCGACTGGATAAATACGTAAAGTTTCGCAACAAACAGCATTGAGGTAAGGTAATTTAGTTAAGGTGGTTACGTCAGGATTGGCGCCTAAACCATCTATTTCAAGAAGCAGTTTTTCTCGTACCGCAGGTAATTTGTGAATCCAATATAAAGCCCAAGCCAAAGCTGTAGCCGTTGTTTCCTGACCTGCAACTAATAATGCCATCAACTCATCACGTAATTCCTTGTCGGTCATTGGTTCGCCTGCTTCATCCCTTGCTGATATTAACAAACTTAAAATATCTGTTCTTGATGCATCAGCTTGTTCTCGACGTTGTTGAATTTCTTGATAAAGGAGTTTTTCGGTTTCTTGCCGACATCGCAAATACTTACCCCAAGGACTCCAGGCACCCCAGTCTTTTCGCAACGCTGGAAAATAAAGCATTGCAACACCAGCAGGAGAAGTTAGCTGATTTGAAATTGCGTTCATAAACACTTCTAAACCGTGCGCGCGCGAACCTTCATCAAACCCAAATACAGCTTTCATAATTGTTCGTAAGGTAATAGCCTGGGTTATATCCCTTACAGAAAAGGGTTTACCTACCTCCAAACCATCCATCACTTCTTCTGTAAAGTTATTAATTACCTCGGTATAAGCAAGCATCCTTTCTCCGTGGAAAGGTGGTGTAAGTAACTGGCGTTGACGTTGATGCTGGACTCCACCCAAGGACATGAGAGAATATTCTCCCAACAATGTTGCAAATATAACGTTCGTTTCACCGGGAGCGGAAAACTGTTTAGTTGAGTCACCTGTTAAAATTTCTTGAAGCGCTTGAGGATTGCGAATAAATACGATCGGAGTTCGTTTTGGACTAACACACAAAGTAAATATATCACCGTAGCGTTTGGCGTAGCTCTCCATCATGGGCATTGGAGAAGTAATCCACTGTATTGCTTGGATGACAGTAGGTACTTTAGAACTATTTGGCAATTCTATATTAGTTTTGGTCATGTCCAAATATTGAATAAATGTAAATTCTTACATAAAAAAACAAATTAAAATACTTTACTAAAGTTAAGTTGTTAGTCCTAAAGTAATTAATATCTGTAAATAATTTGTTAATCTACAAATTTATTTTAAAAGCATCTATCTCAGGATAGATTTGCAGTAAAGATAATTACAACAGGTCGCAGAGACGCAATTACGCAGCGTCTCTACACTTAACTTACGAGTAGTATAAGATACAGAAGCTTTTAAAGAACAACTAGGAGAAGGAACAGAGATTTTAGCATCGCTTAAGTGCATAACAACGATGGAGTGAGTCCTATTGGTATTTAGTAGCTTGTTGTGTTAGTTCAGACAATCGTAAGCCATTATGAGTCAATCAAACTTCATCCGTATTATAGTAGCCGATGACCATCCGGTAGTAAGGCAAGGTTTGGCGACAATCATCGAACGCGAGCTAGATATGGTTGTTGTTGGACAAGCTAGCAACGGGTGGGAGGCAAAAGAACTTTTTTGCAAAAAGCGACCAGATGTTGTCCTAATGGATTTACGAATGCCAAAATTTTCGGGTGTCACTGCAATTCAGAATATTTGTACTGATGATAGCGCAAACGTTATTATACTAACTACCTACGACGGCGACGAAGATATTTACAATGGAATACGAGCAGGCGCCAAAGGGTATTTACTCAAGGATACAGAACCAGAGGAAATCCTCTGTGCAATTCGGACTGTTGCTAGTGGTAAAAAGTATATTTCCGAAGTTGTCGCTACCAAGTTAAAAGAACGGATGAAAAAGCCAGAATTAAGTGAGCGGGAGTTAGAAGTACTTCAACTCATTACCAATGGCAACACTAATCAGCAAATTGCAGTCACCTTACATATTACTGAAGGAACCGTTAAGTTTCACGTTAATAATATCCTAGGTAAATTAGGAGTTAGCGACAGAACACAGGCAGTAGTAGCTGCTGTCAAACGTGGAATAGTCAAGTTTTAAGATATATGTTGGGCTGTCACCTACTGTATTCTTTGATGTAAGCAGGAGTTACTATACCTAATTGTAATCTAGAGTCAGCAATTGGATTACCTGCAACTAACTGTAATGGTAAAACACCTGCCCATACAGCTAAATTGTAATCAGCTTCATCATCGTTCGGCGCTCCCGTTCTAATTTTGGCTGATGCTTCAGTTATTGGTAATGATAATACTAGAGTACCTTGTAGTTCTTGGCGAGTTGGTTGTCGCACTTCTTCCCATCTTCCTGGTACAACGTGTTCGGTAAACGCTTGCAATGCTTCCAGTTTCTCAGATTCAGTACCGACTATTTCAGCTTTACCAAATATCACAACTGAGCGATAATTCATTGAGTGATGGAATGCAGAACGCGCAAGTACTAAACCATCAAGTAGTGTAACTGTAACACAAACTTCAATGGCGCCTACTAAAGAACGTAACATTCGACTAGCAGGTGAACCATGAATATAAACCTTGTCATTTATCCTGCCATATGCTGTTGGAATTACAAACGGTTGATTATTTACAACAAATCCGACATAACATATCAAGCCTTCATCTAATATATTATATATTGTTTGAAGCTCATAATCCGCGCGCTGCGGTAATCTTTTAACTTGACTACGTTGAGTAGGAATTAATTTTTCACTCATAACCATCTCCTACGAATCATTCATTAAATCTATATGCATTGCATTGCTTTCAACAAAACCAAGACTTGTATAAACAGGTTTACCCGCAGGTGAAGCATTTAATACAACCCTTGTACATCCAATATTCTTCAAATAATCAATTGCTGCATTAGTTAATTCCTTAGCTATACCCTGTCTGCGATATACTGGTTCAACATAAACACCCCAGATATAACCTAATTTACGATGATTATGTTTAATTGCATTTGGATATAACCCTGCGTATAACTGGCAGCTTGTAGAACCTACGACAACACCATCAACTTCTGCAATAAAACCTTGATATTGCAAATTATCCCGCGCGTTTTGAATAAACTGAAGAATTATCTCTTGCCAGTTTAGTTCAATTGCATCTTCAGGAACACCAACATCAATCCACATTTTATAGAAGTGTTCAGCTATTAGTGGTTCTTCCTCTAAATGTACTTTTCTGATTAGAATATTCGATTTGGCTTGCATGGAAAGCAAAAGTAATTGCAACTGATGTCAGCATAGCCTCTAAATTGGTACGCTTAAAGAGCCAATTATATAATTTTGCACCAGTCCACTTCATGGATATAGTTATAAATCTAAATACAAACTCCCTACCGCTACATCAGCAACTTTACGAACAACTACGCGCGTACATCCTCACTGGAAAATTACCCCCAGGAACACGCATCCCAAGTACGCGCGCGATGGCAAAATCTCTAAATATTTCTCGCAGTACTGTTACACAATGCTATGAACAACTTTTAAGTGAGGGGTATCTTGATACTATCATTGGTTCGGGGACTTATGTTTGTAACCAGTTGCCTGATGATTTATTACATTCTAAACCTGTGGAAGTGATATTTGGAACGGCTGAGGACAGCCATTCCATAAGAGTTAAGTTATCTAGGTATGGAAAAATACTGGCTGAGACAGAAAATGTACCAAGAGTTTATGAGGCAAAAGAAGAAATAAGCTTCAGATATGGGCGCCCTGCTTTTGGTAAATTTCCAATTAAGCTGTGGCGTTCTTTACTTTCAAAATACTGTGGTGCCAGTAAGGAATGGTTAGATTATTCAATAGAACCGTTAGGATACAAACCTTTACGATGCGCTATTGCTAATTATATTTCCCGTGCGCGCGCTGTGAATTGTACACCTGAACAGATATTAATTAGCAATGGTACGCAGCAAGCACTCGATTTAATTATGCGGTTGTTGATAGAACCAGATAATACTATTGCTCTTGAAGACCCTGGTTATCTCAGCGCACGTTTAATATTTCAAACGCATGGTGCAAAGTTACTACCAATTGCTGTTGATGATAATGGTTTATTAGTAAGCAAATTAGGAAGTTGTTCACATCAAGATATTCGACTTGTTTATGTTACACCTTCGCACCAGTTCCCGACAGGCGCCGTTCTCTCATTACCCAGACGCTTAGAATTATTAGCATGGGCAACACAAACAGGCGCCTTAATTATCGAAGATGATTATGATAGTGAATACCGATATGGTGATAGACCTATTCCAGCTTTACAAGGTTTAGATAAAAGTGAGTCAGTACTATATATAGGTACATTCTCCAAAGTCCTGTTTCCATCATTGCGGATTGGTTATTTAGTACTACCAAACAATCTAGTGCCAATTTTCACGCGCGCGAAATGGTTAAGTGATAGACATCTACCAATATTAGAACAGCAAGTACTTGCAGAATTCATTGAACAAGGACATTTAGAACGTCATATCCGAAAAATGCGGTCAATATATGACCAACGTCGTCAAGTTCTAGTTCAAGCACTGCATTCACACTTTGGCGAAAAAGCAACAATATTTGGTGACAAAGCAGGTTTACATGTTATGGTACACCTGCAAACACAACTATCGGAGAATGAAATTATTGAGCGCGCGGCACAAGTTGGAGTTGGAATGATGTCAGCTTCTACACAATATCTTATACCGACTTGCAAAAATGAATTTATTTTTGGTTACGGTGAACTAGATGAACAGCAACTTGTCGAAGGTGTTCGTAGATTGAACACTGTAATATATTAGTATTCTTATCTTGTGGAGTAGGCATCCCTGCCTGCCCTAATATAAACTGCCCTTTCAATTTGGCTTTGGATAAACTACTCAAGCTGCGGAGTCAGTAAAAGTGTCATAATAATTACATATTATAACCGTTGGGTACGTGCGTAGTGAGAGGCGCCTGTAATAGTTGATTTCAAGTGGGCGCCGACTTGGAATTTAAAAGTATAAAATTATACTTTTAAGACTTTAGTAGCAGAATTGAGTGCCCATTTCACTACATTACTAGTTCGTCCTTGACGATTGCTCAACAATGCCCGTTCCGATTTACTAGCAAACGTCCAGGTTTTTGAAAAAGAATTTCGATTGTTATAGCTAGGGGCATCTGCGTGTGTCCACTGTTGGCTTAAAGCATAGTATCTCCAAGGTTCAGAAAATCCTGGGTCTTGTCGATTTATATCATTAAAGTTGGGCTTCCAGTTAGATAAAGCCATGAATTCAAAGTTGTCAAATTCGGTGACGTTTCCTTGATGGTAAACCTTGTTCGCGTGCGCGGGCACTCCCATGTCCTCAATCATGTGAAGCATAACGCCTAAGAGAAAGTATGCTTGTTCTTTATTGCCTTGACGATAAGCGTTTAAACTATCTTGCCACCAGCCTTGAATATCATCGCAGCCTTCGTTCGTGCCTTTATGCTCTATCCGTTTTGCATTCAGATTGATGCCATACTTTGTTCCCGATACCGGGAGTTCATGTAGTTCTGTATTGGCACCTTCAATTATTTGCTTCCTGAACTGCTGCAATTCCGGCGCCTTTGCTTTGAGTTGATCAATAGCCCACTCAGTTATATAGGTATGGGTAGGATGAGTGGGATTCTTCCATGATTCACTGTCCCAAGCCGAAGCTGTTGGAACGGATAGAGTAAAATTAGTCAACAACAGTGAAGCGGAAATTAAAACTGCTTTTAATGCATGGTTGTTATTCTTCAATGACTTTGTTCTCATAAAAACTCGCCCCTATCTGGTGTATTTTAACTCCTAGCTTTTACTACCATATTTTTCTAAAAATAATTTATAAGAATTGTAAATATTAGTACATGTGTAGATTATACATCTACATTGATACAGGCGCCTATCATTCAAGCTGACTTTTCACGGTAAGTCCTCAAACCGCGAAAACACGTTACTTTTCCACAGACTAATTCGCAATAGCTTTTAATTAATGAGAAAGCCTAAATTTAAAAATTGAAAGAATTATACTTACAGGCAATGATGTTAACATAAATTTAGGGGCGATTACAACTGAATCAAGTCAAACCAAAATTTTCGACAGCTGACATCCAAGTTGTTGATGTTGATGGTGTACTTAAGACACTGCAAGATAAAAACGATAAGTGGCTTGAGCAAGTAGTATTAGATATGGAAGTTGCACAGTTTTATCATTTTTGTAACTTATTTGACCCGTAAAAGAACTTGAATTACATAGCTATAAAAGGAGCTGCTAACACAATTGGTAATGCTGAAGAGCAAATAGAAAATTCTTCTATTGTTATTCAAAATGCCATAGAAAAAGCTATTGCACTTTTATAGACACAAAGAAAATTTCCTTATAAATTTAATCGTATTTATGTACTATATCGCGTATGTTGCAACTGTTGGCGCCTCTAAAAGTTTTGCCAAAACGAAAACTATAAAAGCAGTTATAAATATGATAGAACCCACAAACAAGCGTTGTGTACGTTTTGGTGTATATAATAAATTGTTCCCAAATTTAATTACATAAGCTGCCCAATATATTGTTTTTCTGGCTTTTCCGTTTTGTAACGAGAAACCCGGTTTCTTTTTGTGAATGTTAAGATTTGTTATATTCAGTGTTAAAGAAACCCGGTTTCTTTAGTTGGTTTTAGCTTTTAATTCTGTTTTCAATTTCTGATAGTTCTATTCCACCTGAGTAGTTATCGGTGTTGAGTACAAAGAATGGTGTTCCTGAGACTCCTAGCTGTGTTGCTAATAAAACGTCTTTTCTAATTGTATTATTAGCAATGGCTCTATCTTGGGCAAATTTATCTAAATCTAAATTTAGATTTTTTGCTGTCTCTATATAGAATTCTTCACCTAGTTTCTTTTGATTTGTAAACAGTGCATCTTCATATTCCCAGAATTTGCCTTGTTGTTGTGCTGCCCATGCTGCTTGTGCTGCTGCTACTGCTTGGGGATGTGTATTGGTTAGAGGAAAATGTTTGTAGACTAGTGTAAATTTATCTGGATATTTTTCTAGTAGTTTTTTCAATGTTTTATGCGCTTCTGCACAATAAGGACATTGAAAATCTGAAAACTCAACTAATATTGCTTTAGATGCAACGTCTCCAGTAACAGGTGACTCACCTATTATCTGTTGAGGATTCAGTTTTAAGTCTTGTAAAAATGCTTGTCGCGTTTGCTGAAGTTGTGTTTGCTGTTCTTGTTGATATTTTTGTACTGAATTGATTAGTGCTTCTGGATGTTCGCGGATGATTTTTAGAACTTGTTCTTCTAAGCGACTTGCTGCTTGAACAGGTGGCGCCCACACTAGTACAGTAAAGCAAATTAGTAGAACTGCGATACGGAGTACCCTGTTTTGGATGAAATTGTTCATACTTACAACTTTCCTATGACAACTTTTCTAAATATAAGCGCTTAATTTCTTTTGGCTAAACCTTTCATCACAATATCAGGCAGATGTTGAGCAAAATTATCATCTATAGGTAAGTGTCCAACCATCAACCGATAGTAAAGCGAACCGTAACTCACATCTAAAGCAAGTTCGGGGTTAAGTGACTCATCCAACTCGCCCAATTCTATACCTTTTTCAATCAAAGCTTTCGCAACTTCGCGTCTGGGAAGTATAAACCTGTCTCGAAAACTCTTTAGTGCTTCGCTCGAAGCTTGCCCCTCTGCAATAATTTCGGCGACAATTCGACCATTATCACCCGTAAAAGCTTTAATAAGGTGTGTAATCTGTTCTTTTAACGCGACAATTGCCGAGTCTGCCTCTGTAGCTGCAATTTCAGGTTCTACTTGTGCCATAAAAGCATCGACTATTACCGCTGCTTTACTCGACCACCAACGATATATTGTTGTTTTCCCAACTCCTGCTTCCCTTGCTATTGCTTCTATCGATAAATCTTTTACCGTTCCTGCTTGCAGCAACTTCCATGTTGTACTTAATATGGCTTCTTTTGACTGTTCAGAGCGTGGCCTTCCCGAACGCTTGCTTGGTTTTGTCTCATTCATCTTACAAATTTATATATTTTGTATTTTCTAGTACTATTTATATAATACGCTACGTATAGCTTTATTATGCATCAGCAAGAAATTCTTTTAACAGGTGGTAAAACTAATCTTGGTAGCATCGTTCGTGTCGGAGATACTGTAAGGCGCCCACTTAATACTAACAGTACTTTTGTTCATGAATTTTTGCAGTATCTAGAAAATATTAACTTCGACGCATCACCAAGCTTTCTGGGTATCGACGAACAAGGAAGAGGAATAGTTAGTTATATAGAGGGAGACGTGCCATTAAATCTAGGATACTACTCAGACGAACAGTTAGTCTCGGCAGCTAAATTAATTCGACGGTTTCACGATGCTACAGAAGGATGCTCGTTAGCTTTAGGTGAAGAAATAATTTGTCATAACGATTTATCGCCATGTAACTTTGTATTTATAGATAATATGCCAACCTCAATTATAGACTTTGACATGGCGGCGCCGGGAACACGAATCTTTGACTTAGCCTATGCTGCATGGTTATGGTTAGATATTGGTAATGAAGAAATTAGCGTAGATGACCAAAAACGTAGATTACTAGTATTTACAGAAGCTTATGGTATATCTAATATAGACTTACTAATACAAACCATGATCCAAAGACAGCAGTTACTAGTAGAAGAGGCAACAAGGCGCCAAAAGTCTTGCATGGAAAAATGGGCTTTATCAGCATTGCAATGGACAAAGCGTGAATTTTCCCATCTTATTTCTACGCCAGACTCTCAATCTACCATATATCATAGTCAAAATT
This sequence comes from Calothrix sp. CBUCES-K 9914, assembly GCF_059640475.1. Classification (NCBI taxonomy): domain Bacteria; kingdom Bacillati; phylum Cyanobacteriota; class Cyanophyceae; order Nostocales; family Calotrichaceae; genus Calothrix; species Calothrix sp. CBUCES-K 9914. The sequence continues at coordinate 7,452 of NZ_JBXXZH010000164.1, read as the reverse complement.
TATACTGAGTGCTAAAATAAAAAGGTGAATTTTACTAAATAATAATACTGGATTAAAGAATTTAACGTCATATAAGATACTAAAAAAATACCGCAGTACTGAATGCCCACCATTGGTGGACAAGCGTCTGGAGTTTTGATGTCATTGAAAAAAACTTCTTTCCCTTCAAGCGTATATTGGTTAATTCGATTAATATAATCGCGAATATGAATTAGGTAAACACGACCTTCTTTCATAATACAATAGCCTCACTCAATACTGTATCTCTAATTGAATAATGTAAATAATTAATTGTCACTACATCTACTCTGCGATTTAACAAAGTTTCTAAATCCTCAACTAATCCACTAGGAAACCAAGATGAGATTTTATCTAAATCATAATCAATTAAAAAATCAATATCGCTTTGTTCTGTTTCTTCGCCTCTAGCAACACTACCAAAAAGTCTAAGATTAAAAGCTCCATGTTTAGCTGCAATATTAAGAATCTCTTCTCGCTTCTCTTTAATTATTTCTTTTAAAGTCATTTGATTTTTTAAAATTTGATATAATTGGGCGCATATATTGTATCACAAAACTCATGTTAACAAAGTATTTGAATCAAAGGGTTATTATAAAATATTATTACAGTTAGATTTTCTTTGTGAATAAATAAATTTACTAAGAAGCTATTATAGGCAAAAACAAAAATCTGTATACAGCGGTGAAAAGTCAGATGCTTAATACAAACAGAGATAGTATAATTATTAACATAAGCGACCAAAATAACTCAACTCGAATTTTGCCTTATCCAGCATTAATATCAAGCAAAGCTAACTGGCAATCATTGTTTTTATCTAAGTATGACCATCCCCCATACAAGACACCAGAGCATGTACTAGCGCATTATGTTATTGCCATAGCTCAAAATCAATTTTACCTCGAAGTCAGAAAAGACGGTAAATTTCAGCAGCAACTTGTTAATGACGGTATTATCCAACTTACGCCTGCCAAAATCTCTCAATCACTTGCATGGACTAGCCAAGGCAAATTTCTACTACTTGGTCTTAAACCTGAATTTATTGAACAAGCTACTTGTGAAATTACAAAACGGCGCCTTGAACTTATCCCGCAATTTTCTATCAGCGACCCAATTATTTTACATATTGCCCTAGCTCTACAAGCAGATATCATTACAGGAAGCAATACAGGTAAGCTTTTCGGTGAATCTGCCGCTACCATGCTTGCAACTCATATAGTAAAAGCGTATGCAACTGATAAACCTATAATCAAAGCATATCAAGACGGGTTAGCAAAAAATAAACTGCATATAGTACTAGATTATATAGATAGCCATTTAGAAGAAGACATCAAACTAAGCGATTTAGCCAAACTTATAGAAGTAAGCCAGTACTATTTTTGTACACTGTTTAAACAATCAACTGGTTTAGCGCCACATAAATATTTAATTCAACAGCGAATCAAACGTGCGAAAAGTCTGTTGCAATATACAAAATTATCGATAGCTGAAATAGCTCTACAGTGTGGGTTTACTGACCAAAGCCATTTACATAAACATTTCAAGCGATTAGAAGGAATCACTCCTTTTTCAATACGCCAGTACAGCAAGAATTTACAAAACCCATCTTAAAAATATACAAGATTTTTAATTCAAGATTTACCTAAACTAAAGCAAGTTCAAGTACAAACACGAATCAATTATGAGTCAGCACCAAATTGGCTTACTAATTTATCCAGACGTTACCCAACTAGATGTTACGGCGCCATTACAAGTTTTCAGCATGTTACCCAATACTAATGTACACCTGTTATGGAAAACATCAGAACCAATAAAAGATATGGGAGGTTTTGTTATTACTCCAACAACAACCTTGGACACATGTCCTAACCTTGATGTTATTTGTGTTCCAGGTGGTGGGATGGGACAAGTAGAGATGATGCGCGATACACAAGTATTGGAGTTTTTAAGAGAGCGCGCGAAAACAGCGAAATATGTAACATCTGTTTGTACAGGTTCGCTTATTTTAGCAGCCGCAGGTTTGTTACAAGGTTATAAAGCAGCTTGTCACTGGGCATTTCGCAAGAACTTAGCATTGATGGGAGTTGATGTAAGCACAGAACGAGTTGTTATTGACAGAAACCGTATTACAGGTGGAGGAGTAACAGCAGGTATTGATTTTGCGTTAGTTGTTGCAGCAGAACTAAGTGGTGAAAACACAGCTAAATTCATTCAGCTACTTCTCGAATATAATCCGGCGCCACCATTTAATGCTGGTTCACCAGAAGGCGCTGGTGAAGAGTTGGTGGCAATGGTTAAAAAATCTGGGTCAGAATTAATTGCTGCATCTCTAGAAGCTTGCAAACAAGTCGCACAACATAATTAGCAACGGATGCAACGGATATAACGGATAATTTATTCTTTAAGCAAATCTATCCGTTACATCCGTTGATCATCCGTTGCCAAGATGTTATACTACAGTGTAGTGTAGATAAACCATTAATAAAATGAAGTACTAAAAATTACTTTTATCTATTAGTTCATATATATTAACTTATGTCAATCATTACAGTGCTATGAATTGGCGATATATAGCTGTGAAAGAACAATACTTATAGATAAAAGTAGATAAGTAGAGATGTTGAAGCGCGGTTGAAAGCGTGTCTCTACAAGATAAAGCAATTTTTCCATTTGAACTAAAAAGAATAGTTTCGCGCTTAGGAAGATAATTTATGTTGCATGTTAAAGCGCTGCAAGTTAATTTTGGTATGCAATCCGTTTTGCATAATATATCATTTGGATTGACTAGTGGTGAAGTTCTAGCTATTACAGGCGCCAATGGTGCAGGCAAGTCCACGTTACTCAAGTGTATCACGGGTATGATGGCGCCGACCGCAGGAGAAATACAGCGTCAAAAAGGTCTTAGTTTTGCTTATCTACCACAAAATACACCTGACTCAAATCTATCAGTAATAGAATTTCTACTTTCTGATTTTCCAGATATTTATCAAAATTATCAAAAGATATATTTTGATAATTCGGAAACAATAGAATATGCTAATGCTATCACCGAGTATATAGAAGCAGGTGGTTATGAGATGGAAGGGAAACTTCAGCGTCTCATCGAATCATTTGCTTTTTCCGAAAATGATTTATTTAACTCATTGGATTGTTTTTCTGAAGGACAGAAGCGAATTTTTGCACTACTAAGACTGTTTTTGAGTGACGCACAGCTATTAATTTTAGATGAACCTACAAATCATCTTGACATTTCAATGCGACTTTACTTAGAAGAAGTCATCAGCACAGAAAAACATAAAGGACGTGCTTTTATCATTGTTAGTCACGACCGAGTTTTTGTAGATAAAATAGCTGACCGCACTCTTTATATTCAACGCGGAGAAAGTGTTTTGGTTCAGGGAGGATATGGGCAAATTCAAGCACATCTGGAGCAAGAGTTCCAAAGTAAGCGCCAACTATCAATCGAAATTCAGGATAAAATTAATAAACTTGAACATGAAGCTAGACGAAAGAAAGTTTGGTCGGGTCGTAAGGAAAAACAAAAAATAGGCGCCGCAGATAAAGGGTTTGTTGGTGCGCGCGCTGCTGCTTTAGCTAAACGTGCCAAAGAAGTAGAGCGCAAACAACAGCAGATGATGGATAAACTTAAAGCTGAAAAACCATTCTTTGAAAAAAGATTAAATTTATCTTTCGCTGACTACACTGTTGTTAATAGAGAAATCTTCTCTACGAAAAATTTATCTATAACATTTGGTAGTCGTAAAATTTTTGAAGATGTAACACTGGAAATTAGTACACATGACCGAGTAGCTATTATTGGCTCAAATGGTAGCGGTAAGACTACATTGATGAAATGCTTGTTAGGGCGCCTGCAACCTGATAGCGGTAGTATATCTCGTAATGACTACGTAAAATGGCTTTATCTTCCCCAAAATATTCAAGATTATTTTCAAGCAGAAATTCTACTTGATAATTTAATGATATATGGAGTTGAAGAAACAATAGTACGTCAGTTTTTAGGCGCCGCTAAGTTACGACGCGATAGAGTCTTGCAACCAATTTATACTCTAAGTTATGGAGAACTAATGCGTGCGGCAATTGTTAGTGCTATCCTTGCTAAAGCTGAGTTTCTTTTTTTAGATGAACCTACCAACCATTTAGATATCGAGTCACTGGAAGTTTTGGAGCAATTACTCGAAGATTTTCCTGGTGGTATGATATTTATCAGCCATGACCGTCAATTTATTGCTAAAAACGCACGTACTATTTTCTCATTTCAATCATCAATATTAGTACCTGTCGAATTTTAAACTTAGAAACTAAAATTATAAACCCGACATCTTTAAGAAGTCGGGTTTCTTTAGTAAGTAGCATTATGAGGCAATTCGTTGAAGCTCAAGGTAAACAATTTTTTCTTCAACATTATCACTATTCAAAGCAATTCGCCTCTTACTTTCAAGAACATCCTTTGCCCTTACCAGCACAAGCCAAATATTTAATTGATTGCTTAATTCTTCTATAAGTGCTTGATAACAATTAAGTTCACTTTCTATCGAATCTGGAAAAAATATCGCTGCTATCAATTCCCATTCTTGATACTCCGGTTCTGTAATTATGTGTATAAAACATTTATCTAGTAGCTCTCCAAGTCTTCCAGTACAATGTTCTTTGATTTTGATGGACTCTTTTAAATAGCGCAGAGTCATATTACCTCGTACAAAAATTGTGAATTTTATTAGTAGTCTTTATAACATAATTTTCACATTACCAAGTACTAGTTTTCTTAAAATGTTTACAAGTCTTAATACTTTTAAAAATTTTTAATAATAAATTTTAATTATTAAAAGGAATACTAATCTAAATCTTCAGAATAGTTATCTATCTGAAAATTGAGCAGTCTGTTTTCATAGCGACGGTTTCGACGGCGCCGTTTTGCTCAATTTGCACGTTTGTGCGCGCGCTTGTCTACAACAATAAAATCTAAGTCTTGAGCATCATCCCAGCCTTGAACATCATTTGGAGAAGTACGCTTTGCCATATTTCTAAGATAATTTTACTATCTAAGTTTTTCTCCCATTATCTAAAGTTTTATTAAACAATGTCAATATAGCAATCCTGTATGAATTGTAAAAAATACCTAAATTTAGAGACGCGATATATCGCGTCTCTACACCGTGTGGGTTTCACAAATGATTTAGGACTGCTATAGATGTAGGCTGTTAGTAGCACTCCCATCAAGGCGCCGAACATTTTAGTGAGTTGGGAAAGTGAAAAGCAAAATTCAGTTACCTCACATCTTGCACCAACGTATTAATACTTATTTTTAAGTGTTTTAATAAACATATATTTTTATCAACAATAGGAAAAATTAGGGTTATTAGCCTGCTCCCGGCAGGCTTTGTTCGTATAGTCCCACCCACGCACGGGTGTAGGTGTTCATGAAAATCACGGTTGAGTAGATAAAGTTTAAACTCTTGCTAAGGATGCAAATGGGTTTTGCAGAGTCAAAGTGTCTTTACCGCGAATGACGTTATCGAAAGTTTGTTTCTCTGAAGAGTCAAAGTCATCTGTTAAACCATAAAAGACATTGCCCAATTTTCTAACTGCTGACTCAACCAAGTCGTCAACAACACTCTTGATTTGTCCCCCTAGTGCTATGTTGTTAACTTTTTCAAGTAAGCTGGAAACGGTGAGTTGATTAGCCGGTGTGTTGTCGAGAACAACAGACCAGTTACCATTACCAATAACTATACTGTTACTTGTAAATACCCAGTTGCCATCACCAATGACTAGGTTGTTATTTCCGAAGTTGTAGTTACCATTACCAAGGGTAGAGTTATCGCTGCCAATATTCCAGTTACCATTACCAAAAGTGTTACTTCCACTACTGTAATCTAAGTTAAAGTTGCCATTACCTACTGTTTTATTGTTACTTGAGAAATTCCAGTTACCATTACCAATAGTAGCGTTATCAGTGGCGTTATCCCAGTTCCAGTTATTGTTACCAATGCTGCCATTGTTCCTTCCATAGTCTCTATTAGCATTACCAATGACAGCGTTACCAGAACCAAAGTCTCTGTTGCCGTAACCTAGAGGTATTTCGCCTTCGGGAGTTTGGAAAACATTAGGAGTGCCAGTAACTGGTAAAAGTCCATCAAGTGCCCATCCCAAGAATTTGAAGAGTTTGCCATCAAGTTTTTCTATTGCTGTTTCGTTCTCGTTACTAGCAAATGGATTTGTGCCAGCAAACGGATTATTTGAACCTGCAAACGGGTTATTTTCACCAACAAAATTGGTAAAAGATTCAACGGTGAGACCAAAGCCAGCGATATCTGACCGGAAAAGCCTTAAAAGATCGGAAGGAGATTTTAGTGGCGATTCGTTACCACCATCACCACCAAACACGCTGTTGGAACTCATACTTCTAAAACTTTCTCTCAAGTCTAGTACATAGTTTAAAGTTCCTGAGAGGGTCTCGGTAACAGAAGCTCCCGCAAATGGATTATCACTACCACCGCCAGTTATCGGATTACCACTGGCGCCACCAGCAAATGGGTTGCTGCTACCAGTTCCACCAGCAAATAGGTTGCCATTGCCTGCACTCGTGGGTGGATTACCAGCGTCAGCAGTTGGACTATTACCGCTTAAAAATATACTACTGCTATCATCAGATGTATTACCGCTATCAGTAACTGGATTGCCACTTCCACTACTTAATGGGCTACCACCGAATGGTGGGTTGTTAACACCGTTATAGGAGTCTCCTTGTAAGACATTTGAGACATCTTGTGATGGTAGAGGAAAGTTTTCACCATATTGCGACTTCAAGAAGTCTAAGGCTGGTAGTTCAGGCAAATTGCCTTCACCAAAAGGATTGTTACCATTTGCAAATGGGTTTTCATTTGCAACTGAGTAAGTCTTTTTATCACCGCCTTCACTTACAAATTTATCGTTAAGCCTATCAAAAATTATACTAACAAAGTTATCAAGAGCATTTTTTGCAAGTGTCGCAAAAGCCTGTGGATTATCTCCTGGAATTACTGATGCGTTGTTGCCAACAATTATGTTGCCACTTAGCGCGAGGCTACCAAAGTTACTGCTACTTTTACCTAATAAAGAGCCACCAAGTAAAGAATTACTACTAGTCGATAATGAACTGCTAGTAACTAGAAGATTGGCGCCACCAGAGGTAGTAGCAAGTGTGTTCACATTCTGATTGAGCGATGCGGTTGAAAGTGAAGTGCCCATTAACAATAATCCTTTTATATTGAATAAAACAAAAGTTTGTAGTAGAAATCAACATTCAATAGAAGAAAGGAGCCTGCGGAAAAGAACATTTAGTTATTCATACAGACTCGTTGTAAAGCCTTTAGGGACTTCCAAGAATTAAATTCTTCATCCTTGTGGAATGGGCATCCTTGCCCGTTCCTTATC